>CAZWPV010000187.1:0-5940 GCA_964635485.1 uncultured Anaerolineales bacterium | reverse complement strand
AAGTTTAAGAATCTGTGAAAATAGGATTATCTGTCTCACCCCACAGAGGTTTAGTGAGATGTGCGGGTGCGAGAAGCAATAATGGAGGTTTGAGACTATGGCTGAGTTCGAGCCGAGGATCGTTGGCTTTCTGTGTAACTGGTGCACCTACGCCGCCGCCGATACGGCCGGCGTGAGTCGCATGGCCCAGCCGCCCAATGTGGATGTCATCCGCGTGATGTGCACGGGGCGCGTCGATCCGGTCTTTATCCTCAAGGCTTTTGCCGAGGGGGCGGACGGGGTGATCGTCTCCGGTTGCCATCCGCCCGGCGACTGCCACTATCAGGAGGGCAATTTCAAGACCTTCCGGCGCATGCCGCTGGTGGAGATGCTGCTTCAGCAATATGGCATCGAGAAGGGACGCTTTCACTGGGGTTGGATCTCGGGTGCGGAGGCGCCCAAGTGGGCACAACTGGTGCGCGATTTCACCGAGCAGGTGCGTGAGCTGGGACCGCTCAATTGGAAGCAGCAGATCGAGAGCAAGGAGTGAGCGATGGCAGATAAACTGAAGCTGGGCCTCTATTGGGCTGCCTCGTGCGGTGGGTGCGAGATCGCCATCGTGGAGCTGCGGGAAAAGATTCTCGACCTGGATGCAGCGGCGGACATTCTTTTCTGGCCGTGCGCGATGGATTTCAAGTACAAGGATGTCGAGGCCATGCCCGATGGCCACATGGATGTCTGCCTGTTCAACGGCGCCATCCGCACCAGCGAGAACGAGGAGATTGCCCATCTGCTCCGCGCAAAGTCCAAGGTGCTGGTTGCCTTCGGATCGTGCGCCCACGAGGGCTGCATCCCCGGCCTGGCCAACCTCTTTGACCGTCAGTCCATCTTTGCGCGCGCCTATCTGGAGGTGCCCACGGTGGACAATCCAGAAGGCATATTGCCTCAGACGTCCTTCCAAGTCCCTGAGGGGGAGATAACGATTCCCAGGTTCTATAACACGGTCAAGACGCTGGATCAGGTGGAGGACGTGGACTATTACGTTCCCGGCTGCCCGCCGCAGGCCCCGCAGATTTGGGCCGTGATCGAGGCGATCCTTGGCGGAGAGCTTCCCCCCAAGGGTAGCGTGGTGGGGGCCAGTCCGAACAAGACGGTGTGCGACGAGTGCAAACACAACCGAGAGGAGAAACGTATCAAAAAGTTCTACCGCCCGCACGAGATCATCCCAGATCACGAGACGTGCCTCTTTGACCAGGGCATCATCTGCTCGGGGCCGGCGACGCGCGCTGGCTGTGGCGCGCTGTGCACGCAGGTGGACATGCCCTGCCGGGGCTGCTACGGCCCCGCGCCGGGCGTGATCGATCAGGGCGCAGCATTGCTTTCGGCGGTGGCGTCGGTGGTGGATGCCGACACTGAGGAGGAAGCGGCGCGCATCATCGGCGAGGTCGTCGATCCGGTAGGGACGTTCTACCGCTTTGGGCTGCCGGCGTCGCTGCTGCACCGGAGGAAGTTGGAGACTAGAGATTGAGGGGAGGCAAGAAGCAGGAGGCAGGAAGCAAGAAATCAGAGGTAAGAAAAATCCTGCATCCTGCGTCTTGTATACTGCATCCTTTAGGGAGCGTACTATGAAAAAGATCAGTATTGATCCGATAACGCGCCTCGAGGGGCATGGCAAGATCGACATCTTTCTAGATGACGACGGGAATGTCGCCAACGCCTATCTCGTCATCCCCGAGCTGCGCGGGTTCGAAAAGTTCTGTGAGGGGCGTCCGGTGGAGGAGCTGCCGCGCATCACGCCGCGCATCTGCGGCGTGTGCCCGGAGGCACACCACATGGCCTCGGCCAAGGCGTGCGACGCGGTGTATCACGTCGAGGTGCCCTCGCCGGGCAAGAAGCTGCGCGAGCTGCTCTACTCTGCTTTCTACAACGCCGACCACGCCGTCCACTTTTACATCCTCGCTGCGCCTGACTTTGTCTTAGGGCCGGACGCGCCGCCCGCCGAACGCAACATTCTGGGTCTGATCCACAAGATTGGTGTGGAGTTGGGCGGCAAGGTCGTCCGCTGGCACGCCCTGGGGATGGATATTGTCGGTATGCTCGGTGGCAAGACCATCCATCCGGTCGGTGCGTTGCCCGGCGGGGTGAGCAAGGCCATCAACGAGGAGGAGCGGCAGGAGATCGAATCTATCGGGCATGAGCTGGTCGAGTTTGGTCAGTTTGGGCTAAAGCTGTTCCACGACGTGGTGCTGGGGAATCAGGGGTACGTGGATATGATCCTGAGCGAGGCTTTCACTACGCCGATGTACTACATGGGCCTGGTGGACGAGGACAACCGCGTCAATTTTTACGACGGCCAGGTGCGCGTCGTCGATCCTGAGGGCAACGAGTTCGTCAAGTACTCACCCGACGAGTACGTGAACGTGCTGGCTGAGCACGTCGAGCCGTGGACCTATTTAAAGTTTCCCTATCTCAAGGAGGTGGGCTGGAAGGGGTTCGTGACCGGGATGGACAGCGGCGTCTATCAGGCCACGCCGCTCAGCCGCCTCAACGCCGCCGACGGTATGGCGACGCCACTGGCGCAGGAGGCCTACGAGGAGATGTATGAGACGCTGGGTGGCAAACCGGTGCACAACACGCTGGCCATCCATTGGGCGCGCTTGGTCGAGTTGCTTTACGCCGCCGAGCGCATCGTCGAGCTGGCGACCGATCCCGAGATCACCGATCCAAACGTGCGCGCCATCCCCACCGAGACGCCGACGGAGGGCGTGGGGATCGTTGAGGCGCCGCGTGGCACGCTGACGCACCACTATATCACCGACGAGAGGGGTATCGTGCAAAAGTGCAACCTCATCGTCGGCACGACGAACAACTATGCGCCGATCTCGATCTCGGTCAAGAAGGCAGCCAAGGCGGTGATCAAGAACGGCGAGGTCAGCGAAGGCATTCTCAACCGGGTGGAGATGGCGTTTCGGGCCTACGACCCATGCATGGCCTGCGCTACGCACACGCTGCCCGGGCAGATGCCGCTGGAGGTGCACATCCGAGACGCCGAGGGAGAGGTAGTGCGGGTGCTGCGGCAGAATATGGGATAGGTGTTTCGTTCGTTGGTTTGTTAATTGGTTGGGTGAGGCAAGGCTGGAGGGTTCTATCGGCCTCCGGCCTTGCTTTCTTTTGCAAATCTGCGGACAGTACGGTTGCAGACGTTCGCCTGTGTGTTATAATCGTTTGTCGAGGTGAGTGGAATGAGATCTAGACTGCGAATTCTCTTGACGGTCGTTGTGCTGCTGGTGGCGTTGGGTTGCTCGCTGGTACCGACGCCCGCCGGGCCGACGGTGACGCCTTTCGTGCCTGGGAGCACCTTTGTTGCACCAACGGATGTGCCGCCCACCGCTCCGCCGCCAACCCTGTCTCCGACTGCAGTGCCGACGGCGCCCGGTGCGCCGACTGTGCCGCCGACGCCCGTGTGCGCGGGCGATCTCGGCGCTGTCGCTGTGGCAGGGCTCCCTGCGGGGACCTACAACGACGTCGGCGTGCTGCCGTTGGTCGTCCCGCCGGGTTGGGAATCGTTGTGGGCCGTATTCAGCGTTGGAATGCGTCCCTTCGATCCCCTGCGCAGCCATTTCCTCGCCATCTATACCTGTGATCTGGGAACTTGGCGCGAGCGGGCGCGCATTGATCTGGACGACATCAATCTGCCCGACATGGACCTGGCCGCGCCTGATTTTGTATCTGAGGGTAGCGTGACGCAGGTCACTATCGACCCGGCTCGCATCTGGCTGACGGTAGACGGCGGCGTAGGTGCGCACGGCGGCACGTTCCAACTGCTTAGCTTCGATAGCATGGCGCTACGCGGCCACGTCTCCGGCACCGGTGCCAGTCCCGGCGTGGGCAGCATGCAGGACGTGAACGGGGATGGCGTGCTGGATGCTGTTCTCGATCAGTCGGACGCCTACGTCTTTTGTTACGCCTGCGGGGTGCGCAAGGTCTATTTCCGGGTGTTCTACTGGGACAGCGTCAACCAGCGCATCCTGGAGGGGCACATCGATTACTTCTACATGGGACAGCCCCAGCCCATGCGCGACGTGGTCAACCCGGCTGTCGACATGGCCAACGCCGGGCTGTGGAAGGATGCCCTGGCCAAGATCACGGAGGCCCGCAACCTGGCCTCCAGCTACCCCGAGTGCAACGTCCAGTCGTTGAACTGGACCTATGGGATGATCAAGTTGCATGCCGACGCGATGGCGGTCGACGCTGCCTCGGGCACCTACCCGCTGCTCAGCCGGGTCTTTTACGGGGATTATGCGGCGGCGGTGGACCTGATGCGGCCTCACAACCCGGCCCAAGTCTTTGCCCCGGCAGGGCCTTTGATCGCGGGCACGGTGGCCGAGGGGATGGAGGGCGCTCTGAGCGATCAGATCATTCAGAGTGCGGACGCGGCGCTGGGAGTCAAGCCCGACCTGGCGGAGGCATACTTGGTGCGCGGCTGGGCCAGGTACCTGGTCGATCCAGCCAGCCCGCAGGTGCGCGACGACGTGCACCAGGCGGCGGCGCTTCGGCCCGGCGACACGTTCTTTGCCGGCTGTGCGGCGTTATTTCCATAATAGAGGTCGGTATAAGGTGGGGATTGATGGGTGAGGTATTTGAACCCAAGATCGTCGTTTTCCTCTGCGACTGGTTTTACCATGCAGGAATCGATGACATTGAGCCGGCGCTATCCCACATTCTGCCCATTCGTGTGTTGTGCAGCGGGCAAGTATCTCCGGAGATGATTATGCGCACCTTTCGTGCCGGGGTCAATGGGGTGCTGGTGCTGGGTTGTAATGCTGGCGACTGCCATTATATCAGCAGTGGCTATCACGCGACCAAGCGCGCGCCGCTGGTGCGTGATCTTTTGGGCTATGTGAGCATCCATCCTGATCGGCTGCGGCTGGATTGGGTGTCGCTGGAAGAACCGTCCAAGTTTGCCCAAGTGGTGCAGGCGTTCGTCGAGGCGGTGCGGGCGCTGGGGCCAATCGCTGAGGAGTAGGTAGTTGAAGACGTTGGTGCTGGGTATGGGCAACACGATCCTTTGCGACGATGGGGTGGGCATCTATGCTGTGCAGGAAGCGGCGAAACGGTGTAAGCGGGATGACGTGGTCTTTGCCGATGCCAGCGTGGGGGGTATGCGGTTGCTGGACGTCATCGCCGGCTACGATCGGATCATCATGGTGGACGCGATCAGGACCGCCGACGGCCAGCCGGGTGACGTGTATCGCCTGCACCCCGGCGACCTGCCTACGCTGCACTCGGGCTCGACGCACGATCTCTCCCTGATCGGCGCGCTGGCGCTGGGGCGCGGGATGGGGATGCAGCTGCCCGCCGACGAGGATTTCGTCATCATCGCCGTCGAGGTGGAGGAAGTGTGGACGTTCGGTGAGGAATGCACCCCGGCTGTGGCGGATGCCATCCCGCGCGCAGTGGAGGTGGTTCTGGCCGAACTGGAGGTCCAGTGACCGAAGATCGTTCGCTTTCTGCCCACCATATCCACATCAAGGGCGTCGTGCAAGGAGTGGGGTTCCGTCCCTTTGTCTACAACCTGGCTACTGAACTGGGGCTCTCTGGCTGGGTGCTCAACAGCTCATCCGGCGTGGAGATTCAGGCTATGGGCCCTGGGTACGTGTTGGACGAGTTCGTCGAGCGGTTGATGAACGATGCGCCACCCCTGGCTCACATCGAGTACATCTCTGCCACGACCATTCCCCCCTCTGCTGTCGACGTTCCCGATGACCATTTCATCATCCGCCATTCACAGGCTCGCCCTGGAGAATTTCTGCCCATCTCGCCCGACGTGTCCATCTGTGACGATTGCCTGCGAGAGCTTTTCGACCCCGACGACCGGCGTTACCGTTATCCCTTCATCAACTGCACCAACTGCGGCCCGCGGTTCACCATCATCCAGGATATCCCCTACGACCGGCCCAA
>CAZWPV010000186.1:0-5955 GCA_964635485.1 uncultured Anaerolineales bacterium | reverse complement strand
GGGATAGGTTCTTGCGCGGCTCGATCGTGCCGACGAAGAGCAGATAGCGCTCCGGCAGGCCGTAGCGGGCGCGAACGTCGGCCACCACCTGCGGCGGCTGTGGGCAAAATCGAGGAGCGGCGGCCTCATAAATGACCGTGATCTTTTCCTCGGCGATGCCGTAGGCCGAGATCAAATCGCGCTTGCTGTGCTCAGAGACTGTGATGATGCGACCGGCCCGGCGACAGTAGAGGGGCATCGTCAAGTTCAGATACCAACGGTTGAGGGGCTTGTGATGTTCCGGCAGGTGGCGAAAGATGAGATCGTGGACGGTGAGGACTGTGGGGACTGAGTGCAGCGGCAGCAGAAGGTGCTCGGTGGCGTGAAAGAGTTCGGCGTCCGGGAGCAGCCGGTCGAAACCGACGCGGGCCAGTTGCCCCAGCCAGACCAGCATGCGCCAGGGTTTGTAGCCCAGGGCCACGGTGCGGGCGGGCAGGTGTTCCAGGCCCGTCAGCGGCTCTATCCCCCGCTCGCGGTTGTAGAACAGGGCATAGCGGTTGGGAGCAGAAGCAACCAGGGCCCGCGTGAGGCTCTCGGCGTACCGTCCCAGCCCGGCGCGGCGATGAACGGCGGCAGAGACATCCAGGTAGATGGCCATGGGAGGCAGCTACCTGCTACTCGGACGACGGCGGTGGCGTGTAGTCGCTGCCCAGGATGACGACGATGTCATAGTCGGCACTGGGGTCAGGCTCGTACACCACCGCCGTAGCCGGCAATTCCAGGAGTTTGGCGAGATACTCGGCGGTATAGGTTTTCCCCGTATGGACGACGACTTTCGAATGCACGTAGCTGGAGTGGTCGGCGTTGCCGATATCCTCATCCCCTACTGTCACGCCTTGCTCACCCAGGTACAGTTGCGTGCTCTTGGCCAGCCCTGGCGTCGTCGTCCCGTTCAGCACCTGAATGGAGGCCGCCTCGGCCTTCAGGCGTGCCAGGGGATCCTCTTCTTCTGTGACCAGAGGAGGCTCACTGGTAAAGATATAGTCCCTCAACTCGCGGATGCGGTCTCGCAGCGGGACCAGAACCTCTTGGCCATCGGGCGTCGTCCAGAACATTGTATAGTTTTCGTCGACCACGCCAAAACGGATGGCATTAGGGTCCACCTCGCTCGCCAGGTTCGCCAGGGCGACGATCTCGTCCAGCTTGAGGTCGGTCACTACCGCACCCTGCAATGTTTCCCACAGCTCGGGGGATTGGGCCGCCAGCCTCGGTAACTCGTCAGGCTGCGTGACCTTTTCGAACACCGCCCGGAGGAGCTTTTGCTGGCGCCTGGCGCGGTCAAAGTCGCCGCCGCCGGAATGGCGGGTGCGGGCATACTTGAGCGCCGTCTCGCCATCGAACGTCTGACACCCGGCGTCGATGTGCAGCGGGTCGTAGCCATATCCCTCGTCGGGATAGGTGGGATCGTCGATCTCTTCGTCCACGCAAACCTCGATCCCCCCCATGAGGTCTACCACTTCTTCAAAGGCGGTAAAGTTGACGCGCGCGTAATGGTGAATGTGAACGCCCAAGTTATATTGCACGGTCTTGGCCGCCAGCGCAGGGCCGCCGCCGGGGTAGTCGTATGCCTCGCCCAGAAAGTGCGCCTGGTTGATGCGCGCCTGCTCGCCATAGTCGGCGATTGGCACCCACAGGTCGCGGGGGATGGAAAGTACACCAGCGTTCAGCGTGACCGGGTCGATGGTCAGCACCAACATCGTGTCGGTGCGCCAGGGGCCTTCCTCGTGCTCGCGCTGATCGATGCCCATCACCAAGATGTTGACCCGGTCGGTGCCCTTCCAGCGCGGCAGAGGCTTTCCCTCCTCGTAGACTACCTGCTTGGGCTCGTCAGGCTCTGTGACGAGATCGGGCCATATCTCAGAGGCGGCGACAGATCGCCGCACCTCGTCCCGCACGAGCAATCCCGCCACGACGGCGATCACCAAAAAGAGCAAGACCAAAAAGGCCGTGAACAGCTTTTGGGCTCCACTGCTCGAACCTTGTCCTATCCGCCTCGAACTGCGTCGCACGATTGTCCTCCTCACAACACCGAGTCAATAACAACCCCGACAGGGTAAGCTGCTGTGGAACATAATGCAAAGTCGGCGTCGAAATCACGTATCGCGGCCCAAAGACACCGAGCCGTCTGCCAGGGGATTTTCCGAACGCGAGAAATTATAACACGATTACGGCAATCGGGGTAGCGGTGCCACGTAGAGTCGCCCACCGCTGAACACGTAAAACCGCCCTGCTGCCTCGTCCACGGCCAGCGCCTCCAGGTCGTCGAAAGCCTCTTCGGTGCGAAACTGGGCGCAGAAAGCACCGTCGGACTCTAGTACGACCACGCGCTGGTTGCCGCCGTCGGCTACGTACACCCTGCCGCTGTCGCCGTTTGCGCCAACCACCAGCGCGACCGGCTGGTTGAAGCCCTCGGGCACCCCGCCCGTATCAAAGGCCTGAGGCTCGCCGCTCAGATATTTGTAGATCGCTCCGTCTTTGTGGAGCACGTAGATGTTGACGTCGATCGCCATGTCTATGGCATCGACCAGTGACCTGGCCGGGGCGACGGTAAAGTAGTAGCCTGGGGGATCGGGATAGACCTCGCCTTGCGGATCGTAGCGCAGAATCCGCCCCTCGCCTTCGCCGGGGTCAAGAATGTAAAGACTCCCGTCGAAAGAACCGATCGCCTCAGGCTGCTTTGGCGTCGTATCCAGATAGGAATGCGTCAGATGAGGCTCTCCCTCTTCGCCGCCCCACGCCGGATCGTAACTCACCAACCCCCCGTTCTCCTCGAGGATGACGATCCCGCTCGTCATCCGGCCGCTGCCCGACCCAATCCACGCGAAATCCAACAGACCGCCTATCGAACTCCCATCGACCTCCAGGCCGGTGTTGGCAAAGGTGAACGGCGTCTCCCCGACGATGATCCCATCCTCGGTCAAGCCAAAGTTCACCTGAGCCGCCCATCCTGCCGCCGGATCGAGGACAAAGACCGTCTGCCCGTGGACGACCAGTTGACGCGGCTCACTGCCCGCACCAAAGTTCCCCAGCTCGACAAACGCCAGGCGGACGATGCCATCGAGTTCATCGAGCGCTTTCCGAGCCAGCTCTCGCAACTCGGCGACGTCTGGGTCTTCGGGCTGCAAGCCGGCGATCTGGTCTGCGTAACCCAAGACCGCTTTCCAGTGCTCGCGCGTCTCCGAGACGACGCTCGTGGTCTGCGCCTGCTGAGCCTCCTGCCTGGCCAAAGTCTTGAGGCCCTCGAGCCGCGCCTGTGCACCAAACGTGTTCCAGGCCAACGCCACGACGATGGCCACCAGAACCGGGATGCCCACGGCGATGGCCATCATCACGACGCGATTCTCCTTGGGAACTGTACGGGGCTGGCGCTTTTGGCGACGCGCCCCCCGCTCGACGCCGGGGAGCATGCGCCGGAACAGCGCTTTCGCCCCGGTAGCTGCCGTCGCACCGGCGGCGACGATTCCGCGCCACACGGCGCGTGCGCCGACCCTCACACGCTCGCCCAACCCACGCCCCACGACGCGCGCGCCATCCCACACGCGCTCGCCCAGCCCCTGGCCCGGCTCGCCGGCCGGCTCGAACTCGGGCATCGGCGGCAGAGCAGATGGCTCGGCCGGGCGCGGCTGAACGGGACGCGAACGCTGTAAGCCCTCCGTGACCTTGGCGCTGATGGAGCGCCAGGGAGTCTCGCGAGCCGCCGGCTCCTTGGCCCGCGGCGGGGCCACGGCTGCCCGCGGTAGCGCCACGGCCCGAGGGGCCGCGGAAGGCAGCGCCAACCGCGCCACCAGCGCGGTGAAATCGACGCCAGCGCCGACCTGCTCCAATCCCGTCAGCACCTCGTCTACGGCGGCGCGGGGCAGCACGCGGGCCAGCCCCTCCTCACCCGCCGCCTGCGCCAGGGAGGAGGAGGCCAGCAACAGGGTGTCGCCGCTGGCGGCGAAGGCGTGATAAAGGCGCACGTCGGCCACTACCCCCATCCCCAGGTGAGGCAGTTCTTCGTCACCGGCGAAGCACGTGAACTGATTCCGGCGGAGGACGCAGGCGCGGCCCGGCCCGGTTTGCAGAATAAAGATGTCTTCGCTGTGCAGCACGGCGCACGTCATGCCACCATAGCACCGGCCGGAGGAGGCTGTGGATAGGTTGAACTGGAATAGATGGCGGTTGGCGGCTGCGGCGGCCCGGCGCATCGCCGCCGTGACGCTGCCGCCGGTGGCCCAGTATTCGCGGGACACCACCTCGCGCATCTCCCGATACAGGTGCGCGGGTGCCGAGCCGGTCAGGTCGAGCAGGATGAAGAGCCGCTCGCCCTCCCTGCCGCGCGCCGCCCGAGACGGCGGGGCCACCATCGCAGCGCAGGGGGCGGCATCCCGGCGCGCGCCGCCGGCGACGCGCACCGCGCCGACGAGGGGATTGGCCTGAAAGTCGGTAGAACCAGACACGTTCATCTCCACACAGTCGAAAAGATCAACGGATGAGCTCAGGTACGCTGCGTCTTACCCGCTGAATCTCACTTGACTTGAAAAGACACCGCACATAACCAAATCATGCCGCTATGCAAGGCCGCGAAGCGGCGTCGCCTGCAGCGGATGTTGGGCGCAGTTTTCCTTTTCTCATTTTTCAAAAGAGCTTCCAGAAGATACAGAAAAGTGATCCAAAACAATCAATGCAAAAAGGGTGATCCATTTACTCGGTTGCTTCTTGACTTCAACATCTACCCACATCTGACCGTTCAACGACTTTTCGAGCCGCCACAGCCCATCAGTGCCGCGTTTGTCGAGAATTACCTGCAAGGGTTTATCCAGGCCTGCGCTCATCGGTGTGCCAACAGTGGCCAGGGCGAACATCGCCTCCAAAATGTCCGAATTGTAGTTGAGCGGAAAGCCAAACCGAGTCCAATTTGTGTTGGCTTCCAATTCTCCGACACCATTTTCTGCCAGGAAACGCGCCTTCGCCTTATCACGAAAGGTTTCCGGCGTCTCGCCTTCGGGATAATCAGAATGTTTGCGCGATTTTGGACGCACAGCATCCCAAGCCTTGCGGTTACCAGGCCGATAAATGTACACTTGATTGTCAATAATAACCTGAGTAATCCTGGCGATCGCAACTTGTATGGCAGGTGAACGTTGTCCAGAAGGTACTTCACCAAAGCAGAGTAATAGCTTTGGCAACGCCACATAACAACGCGCAAGCAAGCTATTGTTCATTCCTGGACACACAATCCCCTTGTTGTCCAGGAATCGCTGCGCCAAGGTTTCTATACCCTCGATGACGGCAGGATGAGCGTCATAACCCAGTCGTCTGAATGCAGTCAGCATGCATGCTGTCATGCAACAGAATTTGTCCGGTGACCATTCGTGTTCGAGCAACTCTTGCACGCCTTCAGCAATCCGCGGATCGCACCCGTCAGCCAGAAAATGACCCAAGTAGACTGTGTTCCAATGTTTGCCTTTGTAACTCCAGAAAGCTCGGGGGCCAGATTGCCAGATTTCATCGATATGTTTCAGAATGCCTTGGGTGACTGAATAATCCATCAGTCTTGCTCTGGTAGATTGCACTTCGGCATCAGTTTCTGTGCGATTCAGAAGCCGGGTCAAAGTCAACAGGCGAACCGGCGGGTTATCTTCCTGCAAGAGCCAATCTACTGTATTATCTCTATTCATATCATTCTCCTGTGCTGTGACTGCGCCCAACGATATGTTTGGCGACATACCTGTCGCCAAACGTACCTATATGTGGACTCTTACGCTCTCTCCGCTCAGCTTCGTCGAGCGCAAATCATCCGGCGACTATGGGCTTTGCCCGGTATGGGACTGGGCGTTCATGCCGCACGAACTGCCTGTTCATGCCGCATGAACGGCTCCTTCATGCGGCATGAACTCGCCTCGCCGGGCCGGGGATCATTCCCCCACGAACTCG
>CAZWPV010000185.1:0-5963 GCA_964635485.1 uncultured Anaerolineales bacterium | reverse complement strand
ACATGCGCACCATCCAGCACACGATGTGGAATTACGTCGGGCTGGCCCGCTCGGGTCGGCGCTTGGAGCGCGCCCTGCACGATTTGATTCACCTGAAGCAAGAGATCGAGGACTTCTACCGGCGTACCAAGCTGAACGACGCGCTGATCGGGCTGCGCCAGGCGGTGCAGGCGGCCCTCATCGTCGCCGGCGCCGCGCAGCATAACCGGGCTAACCGTGGCTGCCACTATCGCGACGACACCAAGGGCACGGCGGCGATATGACGAACACACGCCGCCTGACCAAGTTGAGCAAATTCCTCTCCCTCATCCTGCGCCACCAACCGGAGCGGTTCGCGCTGGCGATAGATGGGGAGGGCTGGGCGTCTCTCTCTGAGGTGATGGAGATTCTCAAGGGGTTGCCCAACTTTCGCTGGGCCACCCGCGCCGACGTGATGACGGTGGTTGAGGAAGGTACCGCCGACAAGTGCCGCTTCGAGGTGGCGGGGAACCGCATCCGCGCTCGGTACGGTCACTCCTTCGATCAGCCGATCCGCTACGAGTCCTGCGTCCCGCCGTCGGTGCTCTATCACGGCACATCTCAACGGGCGCTGGCGGCCATCCACCGCGAGGGGCTGCGCCCGATGGAGCGGCAGTACGTGCACCTCTCGTCCGATCCGGAGACGGCGGTGCGCGTCGGCGCGCGCCACGACGAGGAACCGGTTATCCTCACCGTCCGCGCCGCCGAGGCCCACGCCGCCGGGGTCGTGTTCCATCAAGCCGACGAGGCGGTGTATCTGGTTAAGCACGTGCCGGTGGAGTTCCTCGATCTACCGGGTGAGTAGGGGACAATACGCTCTTGGTGGAGCCGGTGGGTGTTGGTGAGGAATGAAGCCCTTGATCACTTTACCAAATGGCAAGCGGCCAGGTGTTCCTCTTGCCCCGCTTTTGGTTCGAGTGGGGGAATCTCCTGGGAGCAGATTTCTTCCGCGATGGGGCAGCGGGGGTGGAACCGACAGCCCGGCGGTGGGGTGATGGGGCTGGGAATCTCGCCTCGGGGCATGGGCGCCGTGCGGCGAGCCTTGGGATCTGGCACGGGGACCGCCGCCAGCAGGGCTTGTGTGTAGGGGTGCTTCGGGTCGCTGTACACCTCCCGCAGCGTGCCCATCTCCACGATCTTGCCCAGGTACATCACCGCGATCCGGTCGCAGATGTACTTGGCCGTGGCCAAATCGTGGGTGATGAAGAGATACGTGAGATCGAACTCCTCTTTGAGGTCCATCATCAGTTGCAGCAGCAGCGCACGTACCGAAACGTCTGCCATCGCGATGGGCTCGTCGGCCACGATGAGGTCAGGGTGCATGATGAGCGCCCGTGCCATCACCGCCCGCTGGCGCTGCCCGCCGCTCAACTGGTGGGGGAACTTTTCGTAGAGCGGGGCCGTGGGGATCAGCCCTACGCGCTCCATCATGCTCGTCACCCGCGCGCGCTTCTCCTCTCCCTTTGCCAGGCCAAAGATCTCCAGACTGTGACCGATGGCGTCGCCGGTCTTCATGCGGGGGTTCATCGAGGCGAATGGATCCTGGAAGATGACCTGCATGCGCTGCCGTACGCGGCGCATTTCCTCGTCGCTCAGCACAGCCAGATCAGTCTCGTCGAAGAAGATATGGCCCTCCGTGGGCTCCGACAATCGCAGGATCAACCGGCCCGTTGTCGTCTTGCCGCTGCCGCTCTCCCCGGCCAGTCCAAAGACCTCGCCACGGCGGATGTCGAAATCTACTCCATCTACGGCGCGCACGAACTGCCGCTGGCGGGTCACCAGGCGCTCGATGAAGCTCTTCTGAACGGGGAACCATTTTTTCAGGTTCCTGACTTCTACCAGGTTCTGCTCTGTCATCAGTTCTCTACTCGTATAACCAGCAAGCGGTCCAGTGTCCCGATTGTGTTTCTCTCAGCAGCGGCTCCTCGGTTCGGCAGCGATCCATCACGTGGAAGCAGCGCGGGTGAAACTTGCATCCAGACGGCGGGTTGATCAGGTCGGGTGGCGAGCCGTCCATGATCTGTAGATGATCCTCTTTGAGGCGAATGTTGGGCACCGACTTTAGCAAGCCCTGTGTGTAGGGATGAAGAGGGGCATCAAAGAGTGGAAAGACATCGGCCAGCTCTACCAGTTTTCCGGCGTACATCACGGCCACGCGATCGGCCAGCTCGGCCACCACGCCGATGTTGTGAGTGATGAGCATGATGGTCAGGTTGAACTGATGCTGCAGGTCTCGAAGAAGATCAAGGAATTGAGCTTCTACGATCACGTCCAGCGAGGTCGTCGGCTCGTCGGCGATGATCAGATCGGCGTTCAGGGCCAGTGCCAGCCCGATCATCACCCGCTGGCGCATGCCACCGCTCAACTGGTGCGGATAGTCGTCCATCCGTTCGGTCGTGATGCCCAAGCGGTCGATCAGGTCCGCGGCTTGCTTGCGGGCCTCCTCTTCGCCCACCTTGGGCTGATGCGTCCGAATCGTCTCTACGATGTGTTCGCTCACCCGTTGCAGGGGGTTCAGGCAGGTCATCGGGTCCTGGAAGATCATGGAGATGCGCACTCCTCGGAGCTGGCGCATTTCCTCGTCGTCCAGCTTCAGTAGGTCGTGCTCGTCGAAGATGATCTCGCCGCCGACGATCTTGCCGGGCGGGCGTAGCAGCCGCAAAATCGCCATCCCCAGGGTAGACTTGCCACAGCCCGATTCGCCTACCAACCCCAGTACCTCGCCCCGGAATACCGTCAGGTTGACATCGTCAGCCGCGCGCACCAGTCCGGCGCGGGTGGGGTAGTCGACGCTCAGGTTGCGTATCTGCAGTACCGGCTCGCTCATGATTCGGTCAACCTCGGGTTCAGGATCTCGCTCAATCCTTCGCCGAACATGCTAAAGCCCAGGGCTACCGATGCGATCGCCAGTCCGGGGAAAGTGACGGGCCACCAGCGGCCACCGACCAACTCGGAGCGCCCACGGTAAATGTCGTAGCCCCAGTCCGGGCGTGACGGATCTACACCTAGGCCGATGAAGGCCAGCCCGGCTTCCGTGATGATGGCGTCAGCGATGTTGAGGGAAAAGACCACCACGATGGAGGGGATGACGTTGGGGAAGATATAGCGCCATAGGATCGTCCAGCCTCGCGCGCCCAGGCTGCGGGCTGCCTCCACGTACAGCTCCTCCTTGATCGAAAGCACCTGCCCACGCACCAGTCGGAAAAAGATGGGCACGTAGACCACGGCGATGGCGATGGACATGTTCAGCACGCCGGCACCCAGCAGCGCCGCCAGCGCGATGGCCAGGATCAGGCCGGGGAAGGAGTAGATGCTGTCCATGATTAGCGAGAGGACGCGATCCATTCGCCCGCCCAGAAACCCGGATACGAGTCCCAGGGGCACGCCCACGACGAGCGAAAAGACCGCCGAGAGCAGCGCGACCTGGAGCACGATCTGCGCACCGTAGATGATGCGACTGAATATGTCGCGTCCCAGTTGGTCGGTGCCAAAGATGTGTGCTCCGCTTGGGGGAGTAAACGGCTCGCCGACTCGCTTTTCGGGGTTGTAGGGAGACAGTCCCGGTGTGAAGAAGGAGATCAAGGTCAGTACGACGATGAATACGACAATGAGGCCACCGATCACCGTCATGTACCACTCAGCGCCGTACCACTTGCGGCCCCGCAGGAAGCGTCCCAGGAGACTGGTGGGTTCGGGGATAGTTGCTGTCGATTGCATTGGAGTCTCCTAGTACCGCACTCGCGGGTCAATGCGTGCGTAGACGATATCGACGATCAGGCTGACCATCGCGACGAGCAGGGCAAAGAAAACGACGGTGCCCTGGATGGCGGGAAAGTCCCGGTCTGTGATGCGGTCCACCAGGAACAGCCCCATGCCGGGCCAGTTGAAGGTCGTCTCGGTCAGCACCGCGCCGGCCAGCAGTAACGCGAACTGCAGGCCGAACATGGTGAGGATGGGAATGAAGGCGTTGAGCAGTGCGTGCCGGTACACGACGATCTTTTCCGGGATGCCCCGGGCGCGGGCGGCAGTGATGAAATCCTGTTGCAGCACGTCGAGCATATTGGCCCGCGTGAGACGGGTAAAGACCCCAGACAGGTAGAGCCCCAGCGTCAGCGAGGGCAGCACCAGGTGATGCAGGGCGTTCAGCAGGCTGCCGAACTGCCCGGTGATGAGAGTGCTAAAGATGTAAAAGTTGGAGAGAAAATCGGTGACGGCGATGACCTTTTCTCCCGTCGGTCCAGTGAGGTGCTGGTGCAGTCCAAAGACCTCGGCGATGGTGTCGGGGCGGAAGCGCGTGTCGATGCGGCTGGCGACGGGGAACAGATCTAGCCCGACGCCGAAGATGAGCTGGAACATCAACCCCAGCCAAAAGATCGGGACGGCGTAGGCGACGATGCTGTAGATGCGCAGGCCATAGTCGGCGGCGCTGCGGCGCTTTTGCGCGGCGAAAGCGCCGGTGAACACGCCGACCAGCGTGGCGACCAGCATGCCAAAGATGCTCAATTCGATTGTGGCCGGGAACTTGAGCGCCAGATCAGCCGCAACGGGACGGCCTCGTAGTGTGACCGACTGTCCCAGGTCGAAGCGCGTGATGAGCCCCCACAGGTAGTTGAAGAACTGACTATCGAAGGGATTGACCGCGATGTCGAACGCATCTGCTGGAGCCCAGCCCTCGACGCCGCCCTGATGCAGCGTCACCTGCACCCAGTTCCCTTCCACATCGGCCGGCGGCACAGCCCCTTCGACAGGCGTGAAGTGAAATTCAACCTGCCGCAGCCAGGTCAGCTTGTCCTCAGCCACCCAGACTGGCACATCTTCGTCGGCCGATACGCGAATCCAGTCATCTTCTCCCTCGGTGAACCGGTCGGTGATCGGCAGCTGCTCTCCCTCTAGGGCCAGCATCACCGGCGGGCTCGCGGGATCGTGCTCGGCGTACAGCACGGCGACTGGCTCGACGACCTTGACCCAACTGCCCCGCAGGTTGAGCACCAAGGGCCGGTCAAGCCCTTGGGCGTGCCGAATTTGGTCCAGGTACTCCTGCGGCACGCCGGGCCGCATCGCGGCCTTGATGGGATCGCCCGGCATCACCCGCAGCAGGATAAAGACCAGGATGAGCAGGATGAGCACCATCGGGATGGTGAGCAGAATCCGGGTGATGATGTAGGCTCGCAGTGAACTCATTTGGGTAGCTTGGTAGTTGGTAAACTGGTAGATTGGTACGCTGGCGTGCTAGCAGCCAGCGTACCAGTTTTCCCATCTACCAGTTACCGATTCCTATTCCTCTTTGGTCAGCGTAAAGTAGTGCAGGAACAGGGTCGGATCGAGTTTGACCCCGCCGACGGTCTTCTTGGTCACGACGATCAGCAATCCCTGGGTGAAGGGAATGGTCGGCGCTTCGGTGGTCCACAGATCCTGAACCTGAGCGTACATTTGCTCTCGCTCTGCCATGTCGGTGGAGTACCGGGCACCTAGCAGCAGGTCGTCCATGTCTTCGTTACAGTAGAAGATGCCCAGGTCGTCCGAGGCACCGCACTCGGCGAAGGCGGAGGTGTAGTTGTCGGGGTCCAGGTAGTCGGGATACCATCCCAGCAGGAAGACGGGCATCGTGCCGGGGCCAAAGTAGTCGGTGTAGGTGGCCCACTCGGCGGACTGCAAGTTGACCTGGATCACGCCGGTCTCTTCCAGCGCTTCCTTGATTACGGCCGCTACGTCGCCTTCGGTCGGGCCGTAGTGATCGGGCGTCCACCATAGATCCATCACCAGCGGGTTGCTCTCGTCAAAGCCAGCTTCGGCCAGGAGGGCCTTTGCCCCATTCAAGTCCCGATCGGGGAACGTATCGGCGTGACCAGCCATGCCCATCGGCACCATGCTGTATAGGTTCTGGTGTGTACCCTGGTATACGGTGCCGGAGATCGCGTCGCGGTCGATGGCCAGCGAGATGGCCT
>CAZWPV010000184.1:0-5969 GCA_964635485.1 uncultured Anaerolineales bacterium | reverse complement strand
CCCAGCGCGCGCCGGTCTCGAACTCGAGCACCACGTCGTCCACGGCCTCGGGCGCCTGAATCTGCACGCTGCGCACCGCGCCCGGCCCCAGGCCGGCCCGCTCGCCGATCAAAATATAGATGCAGAACTCGACGCCCAGCCGCAACTCGAAATCTGCCCCGCTCCAATTCGCTCGCCCGCCGATGGATGCTCTTCCCATTGTCGATTCCTTTCGTTGCTATTGGTCTAGATTATACTCTCGCAGCATCGCGGGCACAAATCGGAACCTGCGGCGCGCGTTTTTACACCACGGCTCGCACCCGCAGAGGTTGGCGCAATAACCAAACTGGATGATGCCAACGCAAGCAGCGATATATCGCTAGTTACTTGACTTCCCCCTGGACAATGGTAAAATAGCACCACTTATGGTCATACAGACACTTTCTGCTCATCACCACGCTCGCACCCATCGCGACCCAGCCGGGTAGGTGCGCTTTGACGCGCGTGAGCTGGCCTGAGCACACAGCCCTCCCGGTCTATCCGGCGAGGGTTTTTTGTTTAGGTGAGATGGTTGGTTGATTGGTCGAAGAGGAGCAAGCAATGACACTGAAACTATACGACGATCTAAAAGAGGCCCGCCGGACGGTGCTGCAGAGACGGGATATGATGAACCTGGACGAGGTACCGGAGCCGGTGCGGGCGGGGATTGCGCGTGTCTTTGGCGAGGAGATGACGCCGGAGCAGGCCGTGGCCCGGCTCCTGGCCGACGTACGCGCCCGCGGCGACGAAGCGCTGCGCGAGTGGACGGCGCGCATCGACGGGCTAGAGCTGGGCGATCTCGAAATACCTGCCAAGGAATGGGAGGCCGCCTACGATCGAATCCCCGCCGACTTGGTCGAAGCAATGACATTGAGCGCCAAGCGCATCCGCGACTTTCACGCCCGCCAGCCCATCCCCTGCTGGACGACGGATGCGATGGGCGGTACGCTGGGCCAAAGGCTCGTGCCGCTGGAGCGGGTGGGCGTCTACGTGCCGGGCGGCACCGCCCCGCTGCCCTCGTCGCTGCTGATGGCCGCCGTCCCGGCCCGCGTCGCCGGCGTGGACGATGTGTCTGTCTGCACGCCCGCCGACCGGGAAACGGGGCGCGTGCCCGACGTCATGCTCGCCGCCGCACACATCGCCGGGATCGACCGGCTGTTCACCCTGGGAGGCGCGCTGGCCGTGGGCGCGCTGGCCTACGGCACCAGGACCGTGCCGCGTGTGGACAAGATCGTGGGCGCGGGTGGACTTTTCACCACCGTCGCCAAGCGGCAGGTGTTCGGCGTCGTGGGCCTGGATGGAATCTACGGCCCGACGGAGACGGTGGTCGTGGCCGACGATTCGGCCGACCCGGCCTGGGTCGCCGCCGATTTGCTGGCCCAGGCCGAGCACGACGTGCTGGCCACCGCCATCCTGCTCACTCCCTCTCGCGAACTGGCGGAGAAGGTGCAGGTCGAGGTGGCGCGGCAGTTGGAAGACCTCAACCGCGCCGAGATCGTCGCCGCGTCGCTGGCGGGTCAAGGCGGCGCGGTCATCACACCCGACCTGGAGACTGCGGTCGAACTGGCCGACGCGTTCGCCCCGGAACACCTGTGCCTCTCGGTCGAGGAGCCACAGAGGTGGGCGGAAAAGATCCGCAACGCGGGCGGCATCTTTTTGGGAGAGCACTCCTGCGAGGTGCTGGGCGATTACGTCGCCGGGCCGAGCCACATCATGCCCACCGGCGGCACGGCGCGCTTCAAGGGGCCGGTCAACGTACTTGACTTTGTAAAGGTCGTCAATATCATTGGGCTGGACAGAGAGACCGCCGCCGCACTGTGCCCCGCCGCCGCTCGCATCGCGGGTGCCGAGTCACTGACTGCGCACGGGGCGGCAGCCTCTCGACGGACAAAACGGATTTAACGGAGGAATGTATGACACAAGAGACTATTGATCCCGGTGAAGTTCGCTTTTTCAGCGGCAGCTCCAACCCGCAATTGGCCGCCGGCATCGCCGCCCATCTGGGCGTTCCGCTGGACAAAACCAACGTCGGCCGCTTTAGCAACGACTGTCTCCACATCCAGCTCGGCGCCAGCGTGCGCTCGCGCAGCGTGTTCATCGTCCAATCGCTCACCCCGCCGGTGAACGATCACTTGATGGAACTGCTCATGATGCTCGATATCGCCCGGTCGGCAGCCGCCAAAGAGGTACACGCCATCATTCCCTACTATTCCTACGCCCGCTCCGACAAGAAGGACGCCCCGCGCATCTCGATCACCGGGCGGCTGGCGGCCGATCTCTTGCAGACGGCCGGCGCCACCCACGTGATGACGATGATGCTACATTCGCCGCAGGTGCACGGCTTTTTCGGCGTGCCGGCCGATCCGCTCAGCAGCAGGCCCGTGCTCAAGCAACATTTTGAACAACACGATCTATCGGGCATGATCGTGGTGGCCGCCGACATGGGGCACGCCAAGTCGGCCGCCCGCTTCGCCAACGACCTGGGGCTGCCGGTCGCGGCGGGGAACAAGGAACGCATCTCCGATACCGAGGTGCGCCTCAGCGGGCTCGTTGGCCAGCAGGTGTGCGACTGCAAACGCGCCCTGGTCTACGACGACGAGATCGCCACCGGCGGCTCGATCGTCGAAATAACCAAGCTGTTGCTCGAACAGGGCATCGAGGAAATCTGGGTCACCTGCACGCACGGCGTCTTTGTCAGAGGAGGACTCGAAAAGCTGGCCGCTATCCCGCAGATCACCGAGATCGTGACCACCGACACCGTCTACATCCCGCCGGAAAAGCGCCATCCCAAGCTGCACGTGCTCTCCGTGGCCCACATCTTTGGCGAGGCCATACGCTACAACTACCTGCGGCGCTCCATCGGGGACCTATTCGTCTATTGGGACGAGGATTAGGTGATTGGAGGATCTATGGGCAAGCGCTCCTTTTACATCGTGGACGTGTTCGCCGAGCAGAAACACAGTGGCAACCAACTGGCCGTGTTCCGCAACGCGGCTGGCCTCTCCACGGAAGAGATGCAGACCATCGCCCGCGAGATGAACTTTTCCGAGACGACGTTCATCCTTTCAGACACGCCACGCGACGGCGGCTACGACGTGCGTATCTTTACGCCGGGGGAGGAGGTTCCTTTCGCCGGGCACCCCACCCTGGGCACGGCTTACGTCATCCGGCAGGAGATCATCGGCCAGCCGACCGAGCGAGTCGTGTTGAACCTGCAAGTCGGGCCGATCCCGGTGACCTTTGACGGCGACATCCTGTGGATGGAGCAGGTCACGCCGCAGTTCGGCCAGGTGCTCGACGTAAGCCAGCTCGCGCCGGTGCTGAACCTGGAAGAAGCCGACTTTGACCCGCGCTTCCCCATCGAAGAGGTCTCCACCGGGCTGCCGCACATCATCGTCCCGCTCAAGACGATGAGCGGCCTGAAGCACGCCCGCGTGGACAGCGAACGCTACTTTGACCTGATCGAGAACACGTGGGCCAATCCCATCATGATCTTTTGCCCCGGCGGTTACAATGAGAACCAAGACCTCGGCGTGCGCATGTTCGCCGAGTGCTTTGGCATCGCCGAGGACCCGGCCACCGGCAGCGGCAGCGGTTGCCTGGCCGGATACCTGGTCAAGCATCGCTACTTTGGCAACGCCCGGCATGCCGGGCGCAGCATCGACATTCGCACCGGGCAGGGGTACGAGGTCAACCGGCCTTCGACGCTGTACCTCAGGGCAGCGGCCAAGGGGGATGACATAGAGGTACACGTCGGCGGGAAGGTTGCCCAAGTTGCCGTAGGGGAATTTGTTTGAGGAAACTGTGATGCAAACCGACATTCCGATCTACATCGGCGACAAA
Source organism: uncultured Anaerolineales bacterium (assembly GCA_964635485.1). Taxonomy (GTDB): domain Bacteria; phylum Chloroflexota; class Anaerolineae; order B4-G1; family B4-G1; genus JAFGED01. Next base: position 2,108 of record CAZWPV010000184.1, on the reverse strand, counting down.
GCCATCCCGGAGATGATCCGCTATTGCCAGGAAGAAGATCTCTACCGCTTCCTCCTGGTGAGCGACGAGAACACGCACGCCGTGCTGGGCGCGCGCGCCGAGGCCGCCCTCAAAGCACAGGTCTGGGACGTGCGGATAGTTGTCTTGAGCGGCGAGGAGGTCATCGCCGACGAGGAGACCATCGTCCAGGTGCTGCTCGCCGCGGGCCGGGAAAAGTGGACATACGTGGCGGTCGGCTCGGGGACGATCACCGACATCACCCGCTTTTGTAGCCACCGCACGCGGAACGATTTTATCTCGCTGCCCACGGCCCCCTCGGTCGACGGCTACACCTCCATCGGCGCGCCGCTGGTCGTGCGCCGAGTCAAGAAGACGGCTCTGGCCCAGCCGCCGGTGGCCATCTTTGCCGACCTGCCGACGCTTTGCAACGCGCCGCGCGAGATGATCGCCGCCGGTTTTGGCGACATCCTGGGCAAATACACCTCCGCCGCCGACTGGCGGCTCGGCGCGCTGCTGTGGGACGAGCCTTACGACGAGGAGATCGCTCAGCGCATGCTGCGTGCGCTGCAAGCTTGTGTGGACGGCGCTGCAGAGATCGCGCAGGCATCCGAAGCGGGCATCACACGGCTGATGGAGGGATTGTTCGAGACCGGCCTGTGCATGCTGGACTTTGGCCAGACGCGGCCCGCATCTGGTTCGGAGCACCACCTCTCCCATTTTTGGGAGATGAAGCTGCTGCAGGAGAATCGCCCGGCGCTGCTTCACGGGGCCAAGGTAGGCCTGGGCACCATCTTTGCCGCAGGCCGCTACGAGATCGTACGCAGCCTGGGCCAAGAAGATATCGTCCAGCGGCTGGCGAATGCCAACCTGCCGGATAGGGATGCCGAGATCACGCGCATCCGCCGGGTCTACGGCGCGCTGGCCGACGAGGTCATCGCCGTGCAGCGTCCGTTCCTGGAGATGAACGCAGCCGATTTCGAGGCGCTGAAACGCAGAACCATCGACAACTGGGATGAGGTCCTAGAGATCGCCGCCACGGTGCCCCCGGCGCAAAAGATCGCCGGGCTGCTGGAACAGGTCGGCGGGCCAACTACGCCACAGCAACCCGGACTGAGCGAGGAAGAGACGCAAGCGGCGCTGAATCACGCCCACTACCTGCGCGCGCGGTTCACGGTGGCCAAGTTCGGGCATTTGATGGGGTTGTGGTGACAAGCCAATGGACGACGACACGAGAGCAATAGCAGAAACATACAACCGGGATGCAGAGCGCGAATGGCAGCGGCTGGTCAAAGACCCCTATCGCGCGCTCGAGTTCCAGGTGGTGATGCACCATCTGCGGAAACACCTCCCGCCTCAGGGGAGAATCCTCGATGCCGGTGGCGGACCCGGACGTTATGCTATCGAGCTCTGCCAGGCCGGTTACGAGGTCGTGCTGCTCGACCTTTCCGCCGGCAACATCGCCCTGGCCAGGGAAAAGCTCAGCCTGCAACCCATAGAGGTCCAGAACAAGCTTCTGGAGGCTGCCGTCGGAGACGTACGCGATTTGTCGCGCTTCGAACCGAGGTCCTTCGACGCAGTGCTGTGTCTGGGCGGGCCGCTGACACACATCAGCGACGCGGATGGTAGATCACGCGCGGTTTCTGAACTGGTCCGCGTGGCCAAGCCAGGAGCAGTCGTCTTCATTGTGGTGGTGGGGTACCTGGCCGTGCTGCGGACAATTCTGCTCGAATTCAGCCACGAGCTGCTGGACCTGCCATTCGAGAGGCTGGTGCGGGAAGGCGACGCGACAGGCCCGACCAGGAGCATCTGGCACTTTTTCCGCGCCGACGAAATCAGGCAACTGGCCAAATCCCACGGGTTGGAAACGATCGAAATGGCCGGCTGCCAGGGGCTTTCCACCGGGCTGATCGAAGCGACCAACGCTCTGGCGCAAGACGAGGCCAAGTGGCAGGTGTGGGTCGATCTTTTGCTGCGGACGTCGACCGAGCCGGCCGTGGTCGACATGGCCGAGCATATTCTGTACATTGGAAGGGTATCCGATCCATGTCCATAAACCCAGAAACCCTGATCCGGTCCGACATAGCCACGATGGAGCCGTACACGCCCAT
>CAZWPV010000183.1:0-6016 GCA_964635485.1 uncultured Anaerolineales bacterium | reverse complement strand
CGCCGCAGCTCCAATTGGAAAATAGGGTTGCTGCGCGCTTTCCGCAAGAGGCCTTTCAAACCAAAATCCCCCTAGACTTCCGAGGCCTTCTGAGACCTCAGAGGTCTGCAAGCACCCATTACGAAACAACGCCCTTCGTCAGCCGCATGAACACGTCCTCAAGGTCGCCCGCCTGCTCGCGGAACGACAGCACCGCAAAGCCCGCGCTCACCATCTCGCGCAGCAACTTTGCCAACGCGTCGTCGTCGCCGGCGAATGCAACCTCCAGATTTCCCTCGCCGTTTCCCGTCACCGGCTCGACGCCCATCACGCCGGGCTGCCCCACCAGCCACGCCTGCGCCTCCTCGATGACTCGACTGAGCGCCTCGACCGAGCTCAACGAAGTCTCGTCGCCGGCCCGTCCCACCAGCCCCACGCGCAGGACACGGTAGGTCTGGATGAGCTGCCTCATCTCCTCCATCGTGCCCGTCGCCACCAACTGCCCCGCCTCGATGATGCCGATGTGCGTGCAAACCTCCTCGATCTCGGAGAGGATGTGGGAAGAGACAAAGATCGTCTTGCCCATCGCCTGCAACTCGCGCAACAGCTCGCGAATCTCGACCCGCGCCCGCGGGTCCAGGCCAGAGGCCGGCTCGTCGAGGATCAACACCCTGGGATCGTGAGCCAACGCTCGCGCCAGGCACAGCCGCTGCTTCATACCACGCGAGAGCGCGTCCACGTAATCGTCGCGCCGATGAGAGAGATCGACCAGCGCCAGCAGGTCACTCACCAGTCGCTGGCGCATTTCGGGGGGAATTTCATAACAGGCGGAGAAAAAGTCCAGGTACTCCCAGACTCGCATGTCGCCGTAGACGCCGAAAAAATCGGGCATGTAGCCGATGGCCCGGCGCACATCGCGCCGCTGCTTGCGCACCGAAAAGCCCGCGACCCTCGCTTCCCCCGAAGTCGGGCGTAGAAGTGTGGCCAGGATGCGCATCGTCGTCGTCTTACCCGCGCCATTCGGCCCCACGAAACCAAAGACGGCCCCCTCCTCCACCACAAGATCCAACCCCCCGACCGCCGTCAGGCGGCCATACCGCTTGACCAGTCCCCGCGTTTCTACGATTGTCGCCATGGTCACTGCCCCTTGATCGCGAGCGTTACATCTGCCACAGTCACGGTCTCTGTCGCCTCGAGACGCAACAGCACCCTACCCGACGACGAGACGTAGCGCTTGGCATTCGGGATCTCATGCTGTCCCCACCCTATATCCAACCTGCGCCAGCTCTCACCCTCCAGGTCCCATATCGAGACAACCGGAGGGATAGCATAGGTGTAACTCTGCCGCATATCCAGAACGAGCTTGTCCGCCTCGCGCACCGTCAGGCCCGGCCAGATGGTAAAGCGAAACGTGATCTCCGATCCCATCGACATGTGGAAACCATCGGCTATCTCTTCCACATAGCCCACCGCATCTATCCACTCGCGCATGATGAGGTCCGAGGGAATATCTGACCCGGCGCTGACCTCCTTCTCCGTCACCGGCAAGACGTAGATGTAAAGCGCCGTCTCGACCGCGGAGTAGGGCCGCCCCATCACCTCAGCCGAGAGAGGAACATCCTCGTCCGACCAGCCGATCAAATACACCCCGCTGTCCAGGCTCGTCTCCACGGAGCCACCGCTACCGCCATAGGGGCCATAGTAGGGATTGAAAATGGCTTCTAGAAACATGTAGCGCCGGCTTAGGAGGGTATCATCCCAGTAGCCGGTCGTGCCCAGTATCTGTTCAGGCAAGGCATATGTGACCAGTGTGCCGCTGTGAAACGGCACGCTGACGTCGATCTCCTCGCCTGCCGCAACATCGCCCAGTCGCTCTATGCGACTTCCTGCGATCAGAACGGCATCCTCCAGTACCACCTGGCCATTGCGCACGGTTCCTTCCAGGCGCAACGTGCTCGCCGTCCTCAACAAGCGCAGGTCGGCGGCGACGCCCGGCACGTCCACATATCCCTCAGCGACAAAGGGCTCGATACCGCCCACGTCCACCCGCAGATCGGCCACCGTCACTCCCTCTTCCGCTTCAAAAACACGCAGAGACTGACCAGGCGACCCACCATAGTAATCCTCAGGAAGGCCGCGCACCTCAGTACCCGGCACCCAGACGTCGTAATTCGTGCGCTGCGGCGAAAAGAGCCCCACCAACTGGCTCACACGGCCAACGTGCGAGTCCTGCGGCACGTACACCAGCGCTAAGCGATGCACGATTGGTTTGAACCCCCGCATCTGGAAACCTGTCACGTAAGCACAGGCGCTAAAGCCCAGGACCAGCAACGGGACCGTGACCCACGCCAATTCACGTCGATCCAGTTTGCGCAAGACGACATAGTTGACGGGGCCGATCAAGATCGTGTAGATGAGCAGAAAACCTAAAATGTGCAAAATGGAGGGCGATGCCAAGCCGGGGACCGTGCTGACAGCCTCACGAGCATAATACCCATTGCGTATGACGAGCCGCTGATGACCTGATGATTCCTCGAGAACCCACTTCCACAGCCGCACGTTGTCACCCCAATCGACAAACGGGTTCATCCCGGCATCGAAGGCTAGGAAACTCACGCTGCCCTCGCCGTAAGCGCGACGGGCCACCAAAACAACCCCCTCCTGCTCGACGAGTGCCTCCCCATCTCGCAACGTCACCTCGGCAATCGCATAGGGGCCTGGGGCAACCGCTCCAGGGGAATCACCTAGCGCCCACAGGTCCTCCACCGATCGCGTACCGCCGACCGAAACCGGCAGCAGGCCATCTAAGCCCGCAGCCGTTCCCGCAGCTCCCGCCCCTCCTCCCACGACGAGATGACCGCCGTGAGCCACCCACGTTTCCAGCGCCTGCCTCTGCTCTTCATCGAGAGCGGTCGTGACCACGTCGTTTAGAACCAATACGTCAAGCCCCTCCCACGCCAGGGGGTCTGGAGGTAGAGATTCCAGATCCAGTTGGGCCACTCTCGCCTGCCCGCCGGCCGGCGCGACAGTGCTCAGGAAATTGAACTCCGAGGGACTGCTGCTGACGATACCGTAGAGCCGCTCACCCTCATCCAACAGGGATGCCGTGGCCCTCCTCAACACGACCGTCTTTTTCCCTTCGAGCAGCTCGACCGTGACCTCGGGGCGAGAGGCAAGATCATAGAGCGGAAACGACAGGAGGTAAGCCTTACGCGAGCGAGCAGGGAGCGTGACGTGCTTGACGTACACGCCGGATTCGCCGTCGCCCTCAAAGGCCTGCAACTCTCCCTCAATGTCCGCTCCCTCGTTCGAAAGGACGACGTACACCGGGCACCAAGCATCGGCGCGGCAATAGCCGTCGAAGCCAACGCTGATAGACAGCGTCACACCCGACTCGTCTTGAGCAGCGGTAGGCGCACACATCCAGGCCAACAGAATCAAGACGCCAAGTATGAACCAGGTTATTCTCTTCACAAAACCCCCTGTCGCGATTCCCTCGTTCTCCAGCGACCCCAGCTTGCGGCTGGGACCGCACCGACGCAAAACAATCATACTCAAGACGCTCACGCCTCAAATCGGGTTCCGCTAGCGCCCAGCGTAGAGCTATTATAGCACATCCCTAAACAGGCTCAACTGCGGTTGCCAGACGAATACCCGACGATTGCCCGACACAGACGCCCTATTTTACCGCAAACGAGCGGCCTACGCCTGTACCCTGCGCTCGCCCGCTTTCACACCCGAGTGCTTGACACAGCCATATCTTACACGCCTCCGAGGGCGGTTTTGTTCACAGCATCGCCCACAGTCTACCAAAGAAATGTGGGGATTCCGTCGCGTATTTGCAGAGATTGCGCAATTTCCGAGCCGCGAGATTGCTTGCAGCAGCCTTACTTCCCGCTATAATAGTCGCACAGATGTTGACGACGAGCAATTCCGACACAGACACCAAGAGAGCCCTCCTCTACATCCTGACCCACCCCGCTGTCGCCTCGGGCCTGGTTGCGCTGGCGCTCACCGCACTGCTCTACGGGGACACCCTCGCGCTACCGCTGTTCTCCGACGACCTGGTGCAGATTCCCTGGCTGGAGTCAATTTCGTGGGGCGAGCTGTGGGCCAGCCCCAGCCCCTACGACTACTACCGCCCGCTGTGGTACAGCCTGTGGCGCGTGTGGGGCATGCTCTTCGGCGGCCTGCATCCGTTCGGCCTGCACCTGCTCAACGTCATCGCCCACTTTGCCGCCGCGTGGCTGACGGGGTTGCTGGCTGCGGCGTGGATTTCCCCTCCCTCTGCCCCCCCCCATCGGGTGGGGATGAAGGGGGGGGGCGGCGGCATTCCCGCCTGCCTGGCCACCGCGCTGTTCGCCGTCTTTCCCTTCGCCCGTCAGGCAATCGCCTGGCCCGGCGCGGTGTACAACCCCCTCGTCAGCGCGATGGCCGCGGGAGCGGTGCTGGCCTACGACCGCGGGCGACGAGGGCACACCGTCGGCTGGATGGGCGTGGCCTTGCTGCTCACCGCGACGTCGGCGCTTACCTACGAAGCGGGACTGCTGGTGGGAATCATGGTCGCGTTCACCGAGTTGGTGGGATGGATGCAGCGCCGCTGGCCTCGCCGTCTATCCCCGTGGCCGCTGGCTTTCATCGCCCTGTTCGCCATCACAGCGCTGATCTGGCGCGCGATGCGGGGCGTCGGTGCCTTCGGCTTTGGCCTCAACCCCGTCGACCTACGGCGCAACGCAGGTTTCCTGGTGCAAGGGGCGATCTATCCCATCGCACCGCTCCCCCAATGGGCGACCACGTGGACCACCCACAGCGCCGAGCTCGGCCTGTGGTTGGCCGCCCTGCCGACGCTGGCGCTGCTGGCCTGGAGCGGGCTGCGCCGGAACAGAGGTGCTTTTCTACTGGGCACGGGCTGGTTCGCCCTCTTTGCCATCGCGCCGCTGGTCGCCATGGAGGCCGACTGGTTCGAGCTGGCCCCACGCTTTCTGTATATGACGGCGGCAGGCGTGGCGCTGATGTGGACGGCAGCTCTGAGCCCATGGCTGGCGCGCCTGCGCCTCTCCTGGCGACTGGCCGCAATAGGCATCCTGATGATGTTGCTGATACCCGCAGGGCGCTTCGTCAAAGACGGCATACGGCTCTACCGGATGGCGGGGGAATCCATCTGGGACGCGGCAAACGCCGCCGAGCGCGACCGCCCACTGCTGCTGGTCAATCTACCGCTGCGGATCAAGCCGCAGGGGCGCGTCTACCCGCTGGGGTTCGAGGGCGTCACCCCCCTGCCCAGGCGCGTCACCGCCGAGGAACTCGTCTACGTCCACACCGGCATACCCGACGCGGCAGAGGCCGTCTCCTTCGGCGTCGTCGCGCCGGAGCCGCTGCCGGGGTATAGCGTCCAGCTTCACGGCGACCCGGTCGGCTGGCAGGAGCTGGCTGCTGCAGCGCGCAAGGCCAGCACCGTCTACCTGACCCGCTACGAGCCGGAGCGCATCACCCTGGTCGAAGCGGGCGCCGTGGGCGTGGAAGCGCCACCCGGCGAGCCGCTGACCCGGTTTGGGGAGCGCGTGACGTTGCTGGAGGCAATCCCCATCTGCGACGAGGCCGGGCGGGTGCACCTCACCGCGCATTGGCGGGTTGAGAGCGCGGTGGAGACGGACGCGACGGTCTTTGCGCACCTGCTGGATGCGCGGAGCACGCTGGTGGCCCAAGCCGACGGCTACCCGCTGCTAGGGATGCAGCCCTTCTGGGTGTGGCAGCCCGGCGAGGTCGTGCGGGACGTGCGTCACTTTGACCCCGTGCCGGGCGGCGACTATACCATCCGGTTGGGACTGTGGGAGTTGGCGACCGGGGAGCACTGGGCGGCGGAGGGATATGCAGATGGCGTCGTGCTGCTCCCGGTCCAGTGCCCGTCCAGCGATTGACCTACCAGTTCTCCGGCCAGTCGTAGTGCGCGTTGATGTCCTCCACGTAGGCCATCGGCTCGTTCGGCTCCATGTGCATCAGCGCCTCCAGCACCTCCACCGCCTGGTCGTAGGTACGG
>CAZWPV010000182.1:4245-6049 GCA_964635485.1 uncultured Anaerolineales bacterium | reverse complement strand
TGGGGAGAAGGGCCGCGATGCCACGACGCGCCGTCAACCTGTGCCCAGGCGAATACTACCACCTGTACAATCGCGGCCACAACCGGGAGCGCATCTTTTACGAGCGCGAGAATTTCCTCTTCTTCCTGCGGCGAATGCGCAAGCACCTCACTCCCCTCCTCGACGTCGTGGTGTACTGTCTGATGTATACGCATTACCATCTCCTGGTGCGGGTCAAGGCCCAGACCTCCGAGGTTTCTAAAACCTCGGAGGTCTCGACGGCCGTCTCAAACGCAATGATGCGCTTCTCGGTCTCCTACACCAAGGCGATCAACAGGCGATACGACCGCGTGGGCGCGCTGTTCCAGGGCGCTTTCCAGGCCAAGCACGTAGACGACGATGGGTACCTGGTACATCTATCCCGCTACATCCATCTCAACCCCGTCTTGTCTGGATTGGTGGAGCGGCCGGTGGAATGGGAGTTCTCCAGCTACCAGGACTATGTCGGCCTGCGCGATGGCACGCTGCCCAGGTCGGAGATCGTGCTGTCCCAGTTCCCGTCGCCGGAATCATACCGGGAGTTTGTCGAGTCCCACACGGAACACGAGTGGGCGGCGATTGCCGGATTGTTGTTTGACGAGTAGAATAGACCTTCGAGGTCTGGAGGAGTGCAACATGACCATCTTGATCGGCACCAGCGGCTTCAGCTACAAGGACTGGGTCGGGCCGGTGTATCCGCAAGACCTGCCCAAGCAGGAGTGGCTGTCCTTTTACGCCGGCGAGTTCAGGACTTGCGAGCTGAACTTTAGCTACTATCGCATCCCCAATGCCAGCACGTTGGATCGGATGGCAGCTAAAGTGGGAGAAGGGTTCCAGTTCGCGGTCAAGGCGTACAAGGGCATCACCCACGAGCGGGAGGAGCCGGAGCCTCACATGGCGCAGTTTATCCAGGCGTTGGCGCCATTGATCGACGCGGGCAAGTTCGCCTGCGTGCTGGCTCAGTTCCCCCACTCTTTCCACGCCAGCCCGGCCAACCGCGACTACCTCAAGCGGGTGCGGGAGGGGTTCGGCGATCTGCCGGTGGTGGTCGAGTTTCGCTCCCGCGACTGGATCGAGGATCGCACCTTCGACGAGCTGCGCGCGCTCGACTTTGGCTTCTGCTGCGTGGATCAGCCGCAGTTCGAGAGCCTGGTGCCGCCGGTGGCGGTGGTCACGGGGCCGGTGGCCTACGTGCGCTTTCATGGAAGAAATCGAGCCAAGTGGTGGCAGCACGACGAGGCGTGGGAGCGGTACGATTATTCGTATAGCGATGAGGAGTTGCGGGAGTGGGTGCCTAAAATCCGCCGCTTGGACGCAGAATCGCCGCTGACGCTGGTCTATATGAATAACCATTGGCAAGGCCAGGCGGTGGGCACGGCGCGGCAGTTGAAGTTGTTGCTGATGGCCAAGACATCCGAGGTCGTGTGAACCTGCGGTTGGCCTGAGACCTCGGATGTCTACGAGGAGGCGTTGATGGCAAAGACAGCGCGCGTGAAGTGGGTGGAGAGTCGACAGTTCATCGGCATCGATAGCAGCAAGCACTCGGTGGTGATGTCATCGCAAGACGAGGATAACGGCGTCGGGATGAGGCCGTCCGATTTGTTGTTGGTGTCGCTTGGGGGCTGCACGGCCTACGACGTGGTGAACATCCTGGAGAAAAAGCGCCAGAAGCTGACCGGGTTGGAGGTCGCCGTCAGCGGGGAGCAGGACGAAGACCCACCTTGGACCTTTCGCAGGATCCACATGCAGTTCACTCTGCGTGGAAAGGGGCTGCGCGGGAAGGCGG
>CAZWPV010000182.1:0-4235 GCA_964635485.1 uncultured Anaerolineales bacterium | reverse complement strand
GCGGTGCAGGATGCCATCGAGCTTTCGGAGGAAAAGTACTGCTCCGTCGCCGCGACGGTGCGCGGCGTGGCGGAGATCACCTACGACTACGCCATCGTCGAGGAGGAGTAGGTCGAATTGTCAATTCGACCTACAGAATCAACATCGCATCGCCAAAGCTGTAGAAGCGGTAGCTCTGGCGGATCGCCTCGGCGTAGGCGCGGTCGAGCAGGCCCTTGCCTGCAAAGGCCGCCACCAGCATCAGCAGCGTTGAGCGCGGCAGGTGAAAGTTAGTTATCAGCACGTCCACGGCGCGAAACTCGTAGCCGGGGGTGATGAACAGGTCGGTTGGTCCGTCGAACGGCTGGACGATTGGGGATGTGTGATTCGTAATTCGCTGACTCGCTGACTTGCCGATTCGCTGACTCGCCGATTCGAGAACCTGCACGCTCGTCGTTCCTACCGCAACCACCCGTTCTCCTGCCGCTCGCGTCTGGTTGATCTGAGCAGCAGCCTTCTCGGTCAAAGAAGCGTGCTCCGTGTGCATGCGATGCTCTTCGACGCGCTCCTCGCTCACCGGGCGGAAGGTGTCCATCCCGATGTGCAGGTTGACGAAGGCGGACTTGACGCCCATTTCCCGCAGATCGTGTAGCAATTCGGGAGTAAAGTGCAGCCCGGCGGTGGGGGCCGCCGCCGATCCCGGCACGCGCGCGTAGATGGTCTGGTAGCGTGCGGACAGATGTCCGTCGGCGTTTTCCAGGGGGGTGTGGATGTAAGGTGGCAGGGGCGTGGTGCCGACCTGTTCTGCCAGCCGCAACACGGGCCGGTCGAAGGCCAGCACGCGCATGCCGCGCTCTCCCGCTTCGACCACCTCTGCCGTCGCGTCGGTGGGTTCGCCGCCGGGACCGTCGAGCAGCGTCAGGCGCATCCCGGGCCTGACGCGCTTGCCGCCCACCAGCGTCTCCCACGTGTCGTCGGCCCGCTGGCGCAACAGCAGAATCTCTACCCGCCCTCCGGTAGGCTTGCGGGCAAAGAGCCGGGCGGGGATGACGCGGCTCTCGTTGTGTACCAGCAGGTCGCTCGGCCGCAAAAAGCCCGGCAGGTCGTGAAAGTGGTGGTGGGCGATTTTGCCGGTGTTGCGGTCCACCACCATCAATCGGGAGGCGTCTCGTGGCTCAATTGGGGTCTGGGCGATCAATTCGGGGGGGAGATCGTAATCGAAATCGGCGGTCTTCACTTTTACCTATCTGTGCCGAGCAGTTTCAATTGGTCAGGCTTTAGTTGCTCCAGGATTGCGTGGGCTTTCTCGATGACTATCTTGGACAGTGAGCTGCTGTTCAATCCGTAGTACTTGACCCTGGCAATTTTGCCGTCCTCGCTTACCATTTCCTCTCGCACCGCGCCGCACTCGGGACACAAAAAGTACCGGCTCGGGCCACCGACGGGGATGGGGCGCATGGAAAGCTTGGCCAGGGTCGTGCGGTCTTTGATGCGCGCCAGGACCTCCAAATTCTCTTGCACGCCTCTGACGTACGGGTGACCTGAGGGGAAGAGCTCTTGAAAGATATGGAGTGCTCGCTCGAAGGCTGCCTGTGCTCCTTCCAGGTCGTTGAGCTTTTGCAGTACCACGCCTACCCTGTTGTGTTGGGTCGCTACCTCTGGGTGATCTGTGCCCAGAACGTGTTCCAGGATGGCAAGTGCGCACACGTAGGCCGACCATGCCCCCCTCGGATCGCCTATGGTCAGCAATACGTTTCCCAGGTTGTTCATGTCCCTGGCGACGTCTGGGTGGTCGGGGCCGTAGACCTTTTCGTCTATTGCCAGCGCGCGCTCGAAAGCGGCCAATGCACCGCTCAAGTCGCCCAGGGCTTGTAACGCTCCTCCCAAGTTGCTGTGAGCTGTGGCGACCTGCGGGCTTAGTGAGCCGTAGGTCTCTTGCCAGATCGCCAGCGCGCGCCCGAAGGCGGCTTGCGCTGCGGCATGGTTTTCCACTCGGTCCAGGTAGTAGCCCAGGCTGTTCCAAAGCGTTCCAATTGCCTCCCGATCCTCCTCTTCCCCTTCCTCGGTCACAGCATACACGTGGGGCAGAAGCGGCACGAAATGGGACACGTTGCCGCTCCTGTCCATCTGTTTATTGGCTGCTTGGGCCAGGCGTGCCAACGCGGAAAGGGGGCTCGTGGTTCTGGGTAGCGCGCGGGCGTGCCGGGTCAGCAGCGGATGCACGATGGGGCCGGCATCCTCGACGTAGAGGAGGCCCAGGTCGGCCAGGATGGCCAGATGCTCGTTGCACACCCGGGTTTCCAGGCCGGTGGCTTCCGCGAGTATTTCTGGGGGGATGGGTTGATTGGGGGCACAACGGCCTGCTATCAGGAACAGGTCGCGGGCTGTGTCGTCCTTGATCCCCTGCCAGGATACGGCGAAGGTGGATGCCAAGTCCAGATCGTGGCCGATGGGGGTGCCCAGCCTCTTTCGCCATGATGCCAATTGGGGGGCGCGCCGGGCGACTTCGAGCTGATGCAAGTAGGTGTCCACGGAAATCTGGGAATGCTTGGCCAGGTACCTTGTAGCTATGTCCATGACCAACGGCAAATAGCCCAGTCGTTCCGCCAGCTTTGCCAATTCTGCATCGTTGGTAAGCTGTGAAGGCATGTGCCGGCGTAGGAAGGCCAGGCCCTCCTTGGGGGTGAATGCGTCCAGCGGCAGCAGCGTCAGACCGAGACCGGTAGGCCAATCGGAATCGCGGGCAGTGAGCAGCAAGCGGACGGGACTGGCCTTGAGGCGTTCCAGCCAGGCGCGAACGGCGCTCATATTCTCGACGTTATCCAGGATCACCAGACGCGCTTCGCCCTCTCGCCATTCGCTCAGTGTGCGGGTCACCTGGTCGGATTGTGTCTCAGGCCAATAGGGTAGGTCCATTTCCTCGCCGCACGCGGCTATCTCTGCGTTCGGCGTCTGGGGTGGGGCGCAGTTGAGCCAGTGAATGCCACGGAAGAAGCGCCCGTATCGATAGGCGAACTCGATGGCCAGTTGGGTCTTGCCTACCCCGCCTGCTCCCTGTGTCGCCTGTGTGATCAGGAGGGGGGATTTGGAATTTGGGGAATGTGGGAGCAGGGCGCGTGCCAGGATGCTGAGGGGCTCGCTGCGACCGGTGAAGAAAGCGTTTCGGCGGAACGGCAGGCGAGAGCCGGGCGGAAGAGGGCCGGGTTCGGGAATAACGTCGAGTTTGGGAGAGGGGAAGGGAACGTAGAGATGCTCCCTGTGAGCGCCGGGTAGTGTGGTCGGGATTGCGGTGTCGGGGTTTCTCTCACACCACTGCCACCACAGATCGCGATGTCTCCGCAGCTCCTGGGGAGAATACTTGTTGCCGGGAATGTTCTGAGAGCTGGCGTATACGGCCTCGGCGTTGCAGCGCAGGCAAAGGACGATGGCATTTTCCAGCGTATCGGGAACGTCCTTGACGTCGGGATTGATGTGAAAGACGTTGATGTCCTGACCGGCGAACTGGTGGCACACGCAGCATCGGTGTCGTGACTTGATCAGGACTTTTTCTTTCAGCAGCGCTTCGGCGACCAGATCCGGGGACGCCTTGGTAATGGCCTGCAGCTGTTGCTCGTAAGTCGCTATGAGCTGGTTGGCCAGTGTTTGCCCGACCTGGTCGGTCGTCGCGATGTCCCCCAGGGCCTCCATGGCCCGTATGAGGGCGCGTCCGCGGGCGATGCTCTGTTGTGTTTCGTCTATCGTGTCCATTTGTCCAGCTTGTAGATTCGCGAGGAGTTTGGGAGGGGATAGGCTATCGGCGATTGATGAGCCGCACGATGATGTTCAGCACGATGGTCAGCAGGATGCTGGGGATGATTGAGCTGACCAGCGGGACCAGGCAGGTGAAACCGGGCTTTTCGATGCGAATGTCGCCCGGCAGGCGGCCAAAGAGTGGTACCTTGGAGAGGAGCCACAGTAGGCCGCCCAGCAAGATCAACGTACCGCCTACGATCAGCAATAGCTTACCTATCGTCTCCAACTCACTCATAGCAACTTGTGCAACAGGGCAGCCACGGCCCAAAAGATCAGAAAGAACCCAATCAGCGCGCCTGCGGTGGTCGCCACCAGCGCCCACCACTTGCCGCCCCGTGGAGGGCTTTCTTCCACTGGCGGCCAGATAGCCTCCAGCGGGATCGACGTAGGTGGCGGCGATGGAGGCGTCTGAGCCTGCTGGAAGGCGGGCAGCGGCTGTGATGGCGTCTTGATCGCCGGGGGGG
>CAZWPV010000181.1:0-6076 GCA_964635485.1 uncultured Anaerolineales bacterium | reverse complement strand
GTTGCCGGGTGTCGCGACGGGGGGCCGCCGTGGACGTCGAGGTGCCGCGCGACGACCCTTTGCCGGTGCAATTGATGCCCCTCTATCGCCAGCTCAGCGAAGGGGCTGACGGGACCGCAGGTATTCCACCGGTGACCGCCGTCCTGGGCCTGGCCGAGGATGGGGCGCCGCTTCTGATCCGGCTGCCTTCCCCTGATGTGGCCCACATCCTCGTGGCGGGGACCACCGGATCGGGGAAGACGGCACTGATGCGGACCTTAACCCTCAGCCTGGCAATGGCCAACCCCGCACCATCGTCGTTCCAGATGGGGCGGATGGGCACATCCGAAGCTGCCGGCGGGCTCAGGCTGATGTTGATCGACCCCAAGGGCGACGCCTTTGGCGTTTTCCAGGGGCTGCCGCACCTGGCACGCGACGTCATCAGGAAGGCAGACGAAGCGGCCGAGGCCCTGCAAAGCCTGGTGCATCTGATGGAAAGGCAGGGCATCGCCGACGGCTACCGGGGGAACGGATCGGCATTGGATGGGTGTCCCCACATCGTCGTGGTCATCGACGAGCTGGCCGACCTGCTGATGGTCGGGGGGAACGAGATACAGCGGGCGCTGACCCGGCTGACGCAGCGCGGGCGCGAGGCGGGCATCCACGTCGTCGCCGCCACGCAAAAGCCCTCGGCGGAGATATTGGGGCCGCTGATCGGACAGACTGGCGCAGTCTGCGCCAACTTTCCGGTGCGTCTTGTGGGGCGAGTAACCAGCGCCAGCGACGCCCGCACGGCGACCGGCTGGAGCGGCACGGGTGCCGAGCGCCTGATGGGCCGGGGAGACTTTCTGGCCGTGGCCGAAGGACGGGTGATCCGGTTCCAGGCGGCGTACGTCTCACCGGAAGAGATCCGCGAGGCGGTGGCCTTCCTGGCGCAGAACGAGGCGATCCCCGCTATGCAGGCATCCTGGACGCGGCCATTGGCGCAGTTGGCCGAGGTATTTAGAGGGGAGGCGCAGCGATGAAGACGCGAGCATTGCTTGTGCCGATGGCGCTGATACTCGCTGTAGCGCTGGCGGGGGTCGCCGCCGCACGGCTCAGTCCAAAGACGCTGGTGGCGCTGGCCGGAGCAGTGGCCGGTGTGCTGGCGGCGATCCCCACCGGTCTCGTCGTCAACAGCGTCATCCGCCACAAGGCCATTGCCAGGAAGGACCGGGCGGCCTGGTGCGAGGCACAGGCCGCGCTATCGGAGCTACGCGCCCAGCGCCTTGAGACCCTGGCCCTTCAGCTTCCCGCGCTCCGCCACCGGCTCGTCGTCCACGCCCACCTTGAGCGGCAGATTGGCCACGCTTTGAAAGATGACGACCTGGACGGGGCACTCAAACTAGCCAGAGCAGCGGATTTGCCAGGGGGGATCGTGAGTGAACGAAGTCAGCAAGACCACTTGCCTGATGCGATAGTCGGAGTATAATCCTGTTGGGACCGGAATCTGCCGGCGCCGCAGCCGGTGCCGGCCCCGGCCGGCGCACCAACACATTTCGAAGGAGAAGAGCGGCTTCCGCGAACCGGAGTTCGACCCCGACTGAGGGTCGGGGGGCTCCGCCGCCGAGAATCTATGAACGGCAAAGTGCTTGTGCTCTCGCATAGGAAGGGTGGGGTGGGGAAGACGACGTCCGTCATCCACCTGAGTACCGGCGTGGCCAGTCTTGGCTACCCGGTGGTCGCCATCGACCTCGACCCGCAGGGCAACCTTGGCGAGTTCCTGGGTCTCGGCCAGGCCGACGACACCTGCAACCTATTGATGTCCCCCCAGCCGGAGATGATGATCGACAGAGTGCTGACGCCGGTGCCTCACTATCCCATGCTCAGGGTAATTCGGAGCAACGACAGGACGCTGTGGGCCGAGCGGTCGCTCAGTGACCCCTCTGCTCCTCGCACATTGGCCGACGCACTGCGGGCCATCATCAAAGCCCTGCGCACCATGCCCACCGACGACGGTCGCACTCCGTTCGTGATGCTCGACACCCCGCCCGGCCTGGGGCCCATGCAAGTCGCTGCTCTGTCGGTGGCCGACTATCTTATCATTCCCATCCACGC
The DNA here is from genome assembly GCA_964635485.1 of uncultured Anaerolineales bacterium. Lineage (GTDB taxonomy): Bacteria > Chloroflexota > Anaerolineae > B4-G1 > B4-G1 > JAFGED01. The sequence continues at coordinate 4,000 of CAZWPV010000181.1, read as the reverse complement.
CACATTTGCCAGCGAGACCGGCATCCCCAAGATGATCACCGAGATCCTCGCCATCAAGGATCAGACCGGGTCGGCTGCCCAACTGCTGGGCTTGCTGCCCACTCGCTTCAAAGAACGCACTATCGAACATACAACAACTCTGAAAAGCCTTGCTCAGCAATTCGGCCCAGAGCTGATCTATCCTCCCGTCAGGGAGACGGTACGCCTTGAGGAATGTCCCTCTCGCGGCCTTCCGATCTGGGACTATGACAAGGAGTGCGGCGGGGCACAAGACTATGCCAAGGTTATCCTTCGCTTCGCGCGCGATGTCGGCATCCGTATAAACAATGCCAACAGAGGAGGGGGGCAATGACCAAACGAGCACCCAGACGCCAGAGAGTCGAAGTCGATCAGGACTCCCTCGCTGCCGTCACCCAGGCTGAACCACCCCCACCCAGAGACGCTACCAGTCACGTCGCCGCCGGCCTGGCCAGGGAGCAGGCCACCAAGGAAAGGGAGTCCGAGCGCAAACACCCAAAGCGACCGTCCGAGGTCATCCGCAAGGGACGCAAACTCACGACCACCTTCAGCGATTTTATGTACGTCGACAGATTGCGCGAACAGGCGAGAACGTGGCAGTGGTTCGCCCCAGATGGGCGCCGGCCCCACACGTCAAAGATCATCGAGTTCCTCGTCACGCATCCCTACACTCTGGAGGACGCCGAGCGGGGCAAGATACCCGACGAAGTGTGGAAGAACTGGGAGCCCGGTTAGGCTCCCAGGGAGGCTCTTTTACAATTTCTGCCGAGCGGGAGAAACCCACCGGAAACAGCTTGGAACGGATTCTACACAGATGGGTCAGCCAGCTAAGTTAGCCAGCCTTAGCCAGCTAACTTAGCCAGCTAAGGCCAGCGTATAGCCAGCTTCCCCTGTGAAACCCTGTTTTCAGGCAACGTCCTGTGCCTCGTTGTGTCGATTTCGGTCAAGAACCAACCCACTGAGAGCTTTAATTTATGTAAATACAAAGAGGGCCAAAACGGAGGCAAGGTCACTTTGCATTTGCCATCGCAGGGCATCTGTGATAGAATACGCCGGAACCTTCAGACCGCACAAAAAAAGCCCCAGGCGATACCGACTCGCCCGAGGCATTTAGCCAAGCCGACGCTGGCGGCTGGCAAGACCTAGTGTACCATGTGAGGTCGCCACAGTCAAGTCGGCGGCCTCTCTGTTTTTGAGGGCCTAACGAACACAAAACAAACGAGACGTGCTACCAACACGTCTCTTCCAGAAGTCTCGATTCAATTGAATCCGCGGAGTTACCGGCTCCGCTCTTTCAAAAAGCCTCTTTACTGAGGACGGGAGGGTTGTGTCTCCGCCTCCGAGGCACCGATATAATAGCACAAGTCACATCATTTGTCAAATCGCGATCATGGCGGAAAAGATTTTCATCGACGGTGTCAATTTCTACCAGTTTGCTGCGGTGGTCGAGGAAGAGATCCTCAACCAGGATTTCCCCTCAGCAGACGGAAATCCAATCCGCATGGCATCCCGTCGGACATTCAACGAGGCCGAGACAGCTCATCGGCTTGAGATTGGCATCGGGCGCAGCTTCATCCCGCCCATCACCCTCGACTGTCGGGGTGTCTCCAGCGATCGATTGATGGTGACACCCACGTGCAACACGGACTACTACCGACCCGCTTTCGAGAAACTGCTGGACGACATCCGGCTGTACTGGGGCATCCCACAACCGGATCTTTCTGCTGCCCAACCCGCAACCCCCCCGCCAGAGCCCGCTCAAACCGAGGACCCGTCTTCATCTCCCCAGCCTACCAGGAGAGTGGACCGTTCGATGAACCTCGGCACTGCCCAGGCTGTGGCTGAAGCAAAGCGCCTCATGACTGCCAAGGGGCTTACCAAGACTGCTGCTTGCGAACTCGTAGGCATAGACCGTCGCACATACAACCGCTGGTGCGACCACGAAGCCGTTAATAGCCTGCTGGAGGACATGCAAGATCACCGTCCGCCAGACCAGTAGAGTAAAAGATAAGAGCACCTGCTGCCAACAGGTGCCCTAGCCTGATTCAAGTTATTTGTTATATTGGGCGAGCTGCCAACTCGCCGCTCAAAAAAAGCCCCTTTAATGGGGAGGGGGGAGTTGTGTCTATCAACCACGACTACCCACCCGCGAAAATATACTACCATGGACAGAGATTTTTGTCAACATTCTCGCACACGGCGCGATAGGAGAAAACCATGCAACCCGATCTCGTCTGGTCCGCTTGTCTAGGCGAACTCCAACTACAGATGACACAGGCCACCTTCGATACCTGGCTGCGTGATGCCAGGTTTCTCAAGTACGAAGATGGTTCCTTCACCATCGGTGTCAAGAGCTCATACGCCAGGGACTGGCTGGAGAACCGGTTGCTTCCCACCATCAAGCGCACGCTCTCGCGGCTGACCGAAGAGAGTGCCGATGTCACGTTCGTCGTGCGGGAAGAGGAGCGGCAAGACGCCGGTCACGACGAAGCGGAGGGGAAGCTGACTGCGGAAGGAGTATATGGAGATGCCGTCGCAGCTGTGCTCCAGAGCGAACGGGCCGAGATCGTGTCACACTACAACATAGACAATTGGCTGCCGGAGCTGGGAACGGAGCGTTGGGCCCTGGTGGTACTCGTCCGTCGCCTGCTCAAGGATGCGCCATCGAGGGATGACGGCACGCGCCGGCTCGATATAACCCGCGAGGAACTGGCTCGATCCCTGGGGATGAAGGATCCTGATACGATCAGCCGTTGGCTAAAAAGCGAGTCCATCCCCGAGCGGCCGGGCTGGCGGCGCATCGAGGAGACCGACGATCAAGCGAAGGCCCTGAAGCAGTTCGTCCCCTACATTCGCTACCGTTACCACCGGGAGGGTGGGGTGACGAAAAAGCTGGACGGGTACACGCTGTACGTCCGGATGGATGACCCGATAGCACCGCGGGACAGGGTCATCAAACTGCCGCGTGCGGCCCGCCTGATCGAGCAGCACGGCATGGTGCAAGCGACGCTGGGGCTGGACAGGGCAGGCACCCTCCTGGACAGCATCGAGATCGTCCAGGAGAAGGTCCGAGCCATCGAGCCCGGCTTGGGACGGCGGACACTGCGTGCCGTCGCCCGGCCTATCGCCAAGGAGGTTGAGTTGCTGCTGGATGACGAAGGGAGTATGAGATTCTACCTAAAGGTGCTGGAGACGCTTTACCCGCAGGGACGGCTGGATCTGTTCAACAAGGCTCTGCAGACCGCCGGCGAGGTAGGGACGGACGACCCGGACGCCAATCTCGGTAGAACCTTCGTCGAGGATCTCAGACTCTTGGGGGAGGAGGAGGAGGTTGACGTTGGGATGAAGCCACGGGCTGAGAAGGATTAGCCTTGCGTTCGTGGGGATATCCTTCAGGACTTGAGTGCCAAGCCGGAAAGACCGGTTCAACACCTCTTGAAAAGCTCATCCACTTACCCAAGCCTGGGAGGAGGGATTGAGAGTGTTAAACCGGAAAAATCGGCCCACCACTTTTGGAGGTGGCGCATCCCTCAATCACACCTGGGAGGGGTTCCGAGGGAGCGAGGTGGTAGGCCGGAAAAATCGGTCTGGCACTTCAAGAATAGCACATCCACTCAGCCAGGCCTGGGAGGTCGAGGGTGCTAAACCGGAAAGACCGGTTCAACACCTTTCTGAGTGGCACATCCACTCGGCCACGCCCGGGAGGATGGCCCCGAGAGGCCAAGGGGGTGGTAGGCCGGAAAAGTCGGTCCAGCACATTCAGAAATTGCTCTGGAGGTCAAGAGTGTTAAGCCGGAAAAACCGGCCCAGCACTTTTCGTGAAACCGGATTTTCCCGCTTGACACCGCACTGACAAGAGGGAAAACCCCGCCCAGCAGTATACCGACAAGGAGGGTGTCAAACGGGATTTTCCAGGTTGACAGAGTGATAGACGGGAAAATCCGGCTGCAACGTTACGTTAACAAACAAACAAGCAAGATAT
>CAZWPV010000180.1:0-6120 GCA_964635485.1 uncultured Anaerolineales bacterium | reverse complement strand
CTGTCCAACTGGGGGTTGACAAGTGACATGAAAATGTGGTATATTAACTCTTGACGGTGATAAAGTAGTAGTTACCTGAAAGAATGCAGGAGCACATGCCTGACCTGAACGCTGTCAAGCATTGTGCTCCTTAACAACTAGGTGAAAGATGGCGTTGGTTCAAAAGAAAGAAGTAACGGAAACAGAAGAAATAGGCAATGGTGAAGCGCACCTGCTTAGCAAAGCGGCTGAACAGGGTTTTGTCACGTATGATGACATTTTAGAAGCTTTTCCTGAAGCCGAAGAAAACCTCCCAGAGCTTGAGGATGTTCTGGCGGCCTTGATGGAAAATGGTGTCGAGATCGGGGCGTCAGAGGAGGTGGAAGAACAAGAGTCGTCTCCCAAGCACTCGAAGGAGTCCTTCGACTCCGCCGATGCGGAAGCGGATCAGCGGGCGTACTTTGAGACGGTAAGGATAGATGACCCAATAGGGCTTTACCTCAAAGAGATTGGCCAGGTGCCTCTGCTCACAGCTGAGGAAGAAGTCATGCTGGCCAAAAGGATGGAGGCCGGGAAGTTTGCACGGGAAAAGTTGGAACAGGACGGTCTCAACCCCGATGAGCGTGCCGAGGCAGAGTTGTCGGTTCTAGATGGGATCGCAGCGCGCGAGCACCTCATTCGAGCTAACTCTCGCCTAGTCATCAGCGTAGCCAAGAAATACATCGGCCGAGGGGTGCCTTTCCTCGATCTGATCCAGGAGGGCAACATCGGGCTCATCCGTGCCGCTAACAAGTTTAAGTATCAACTGGGACACAAATTCTCGACCTATGCGACTTGGTGGATTCGGCAGGCTGTCACGCGCGCGATAGCGGATCAGAGCCGCACGATCCGCGTGCCGGTTCACATGGGAGATCAGATCAACAAGTTGTTGCGAGCCTCTCACCGGCTGACGCAGGAGTATGGCCGTTCACCCACCTCTGAGGAATTGGCTGTGGCGATGGAGATCCCCAAGCGCAAGGCAGAGGAGATGCTGCGGGTTGCACGTCGGCCTCTTTCGTTGGAGATGCCTACCGATGACGAAGGGGAGAGCGAATTGGGCGATTTCATCGAGGATGAAGACAGCCTCGCCCCGGATGATGAGGTGACCTCCTCGATGCTGCGGGAACTTTTGCAAGACATCCTCCAAGATCTTCCCCCGCGTGAGGTGCGCATACTGCAATTGCGCTATGGGTTGGTAGATGGGGAGACCTACACGCTTGAAGAGGTGGGCAAAAAGCTGGGCGTGACGCGTGAGCGGGTGCGGCAGATAGAGGCACAGGCGCTCAGCCGTCTCCGCCATCCCGCTCACTCCCGTTGGCTGAAGGATTTCCTCAGAAAGTAGTGAGTGCCTCTTTGGGATTCAGAGCAAGTCTCCGGAGCGATCCCCGGAGACTTGTTGCGTGCTTGAAGTCTGTCGATAGATGCAATTTCGACGCAGTCGAAATTGCCAAGGCACCCGCAGGGTGCCCGTTTGCCGCCTCTTCTCTTGTGTGTTAGAATACCGGCGTGTGCTGGGAGGGTGCCAGCGCACTGATGCCCTATGCCGTCATTTCTTGTCTTCATCCTCATTCTGCCGTTGGCGGGCGCGGTGGGGACGTTGGCACTAGCTCTCGTGTCTCGTCTCCGCCCATATGCCCACTACATCGCCCTGGGAGCGATTGTGCCCACGACTGTATTGGTTCTGTGCCTTCGATGGATGGAACCGGTGGTAGACGTCCCTTCCCTGTGGCGGCCTTCCCTGTTGTTTGGTGTCACGCCGATGCTGCGGAACGATGAAGCGATGCAGCCGTTAGCATTCGCGCTGGCGCTGGCGGCCTGTGTCACTTTTCTGATGACGCTTGCTCAGCAGAGGCGACTGCGACCGCAGACCCTTGCGGTGTTGTTGGCCCTGCTTCCCCCTAGCTTCGTGGCTCTGTGGTCGGCCAATCCTCTTACGATGGTTGTCGGGTGGGCCATCTACGACCTGGTGTTGGCTGCCGGGCGTATCGTGGCCGCCGGTTGGGATCGAGCGGCCATTCAAGGCTTGATATTCGGTGGCCTGGCGACGTTGCTTTTGTGGGGGGGGACGTTGTTGTCGTCTGGGGAAGGGGAAAGTTCGCTGTGGGCGTTGATGACGCCCTCGGAAGCGCAACTCGCGCTGTGGACAGCGGCAGGAGTTTTGCGCTTGTGGGTATATCCGTTTCACCTTGCTGCACCGGATGTGCTCGACGATGCCCCCTCTCCCATGCCGTTTCTCCTGAGCCCTATTCTGGGTTGGGGCCTGTGTCTCCGGCTCGTCTTGGTGAACGGAGGGTTTTTCCCCGGTAGCGTGTGGGTGCCGACTCTGGCGGCGCTCACGCTGGGGGTGGGAGGGTTGTTGGCGTGGTCGTGCAAGTCCTCCCGCGCTACCTTGCCTTGGATCGGTATGGCAATGACCGGCGCTGTACTGCTGGCCACGGTGCTGGCAGGGGGGAATGCCTCTGCTGTCATCTCCGCAGGCTGTGTGGTCTGGATGTTGGGAATGACGGTGCTCTTTTCGACCGCTGGCCTGCGGCAAGAAGCGCCGTGGTGGAGCATACCTGCATTGATCGGGACGGCGGCTCTTTTGGGAATTCCCTCCACGTTGGGCTTTGCTCCTCAGACGGTTTTGCTGGGGGGGATTGTAAAGGGAGGGCCACTGTGGTGGGGGGTAGCATTCTTCTTTGGCAATTTATTCCTGGTGGCTTCGCTGGTACGCTGGCTATTGACCCCTTCTTCTTATCCTTTCCCCGACCGTTACTGGCAGATGGTGGTGTATGGGGTCGGCCTGGGAGTGCCTGCATTGCTGTTGTTGGTCTCTGGTTTCTATCCCCCACTGCTTATCGCTGGCGTCTCCTTCCCTTCGCTGGGCGCGTCGTTTTCGGCGCCGGGCTTGGCCGGGTGGCTGGTGTGGGCGATCTCCCTGGCCGTCGGTGGCGTGCTTGCCTGGCAGGAAGGGAACGTGCGCTACAGAATCGAGTTCCTGCTCGATGCGGTCCACGATCTCTTGCGCCTGGAGTGGCTCTACGACGCGCTGGTAGGGGCAATAGACAGAGGATTGAGCGCGATCCGTGCGGCGGATGAGGTCGTAGGAGGAGCGGGGGCGGTGCTATGGTCATTGTTGCTGTTTCTGCTGCTCTTGATGATATGGAGTAGTCGATAATGCCGACGCTTTTGGATTTGTTGAAGAGCGTTTCTTTCCTGGCGGCCATGCCTGCTGTGGCCGGCCTCCTTATTACTGCCGGCATCTTGGTCGTCAGCCGGGACTGGCGACTGAACGTGATTGCTCTCACCGTGCAGTATTTTTTCGTGGTGCTTCTGTTGACCCGGCAGATTCGTCTGGAGGTGGCGGCTGTCAAGGGGTTGATCGGTTGGTTGATTTGCATGGTGTTCTATCTCACAGAGCGGCGGGCCAGCGCGCTCGAACAGCCCGCAGAGCCTGAGGATGTAGCGCCACAGCGCTGGCGTCGTTGGATGCTATCTGCCCGGTCTTCGTTTCACCTTTTGGCAGTGATATTGATCGCCGTGGCGGCTTATACGGCCGCGCTGCGCATTCCCTTGCCAGAGACCGAGGTCCCCCGTGATATCACGTTGGCCTGTTATCTGATGGCCGGCCTGGGGGTGCTTTTGATTGGAATCAGTGAGGCCCCGATGCAGGTGGGATTGGGGCTGCTGACCTTTCTATCGGGCTTTGATCTTTTTTACGTGGCGCTGGAGCCGAGTTTGGCTGTGGCTGGATTGCTTGGTGCCGTGAGTTTTCTTATTGCCCTGGCGGCGGCTTATTTAAGAACCGCTCAGGCTGTACCCGCTGCAGGTGAGGAGGGAGCGTCGTGATTTCGGGCGCGCTCTTGTTGCTGATCCTCCCACTGGCAATGGCGGGCATCGTGTACATCCTGCTCCGCTGGCTTTCTTCGCTGGCGGCGCTGCTGGCTGTCGGGACGGCGTTGGCGTTGGGCTTTGCCGCCGTCACCTTGCCATTGGATCAACCGGTTCAGGCGTGGGGTGGCCGCCAGATTGCGATGGGCGAGGCGGTGACCTTCCTCGGCCGCGAGATGGTCTTTGAGCCGTCCGATCGGATGGCGATGGCGTTTCTCTTTTTCTCGTCTGCCGGTCTCTTTCTATTGGCCTGGCGCTTTGCCCCGCGATCCCTATTCTTCCCGATAGGCTTGGGCCTGCTCAGCCTCCTATGCGGGATGCTGCTGATCCGGCCGCTCATCTACGCGGCTCTGTTCCTCGAGATGGCCGCGGCGTTGTCCGTCTTCGCCCTGCAGGCGGAGGGCCGGTCTCCTACTCGCGGGGGCCTGCGTTATCTGACGTTCACGACACTGGCTTTGCCTGGGGTGTTGATCACCCACTGGCTCCTGGAGCGGTACGCCGTCACGCCGGATGAGACAGAACTGCTCGGCTCTGCTTCTATCTTGCTGGCGATTTCGTTTGCGCTGTTGCTGGGCGCGGTGCCTTTCCACACGTGGGTGACGGCCGTCGCCGGCGACAGCTTGCCGCTGGCGGGCACCTTCGTGCTCACCGTCGGCAATGGTGCGGTCTGGTTTCTGCTGTTGGATTTCTTGGAAACCTATCCCTGGCTCAGCAGCCATCCTATCTTCAGTCCTCTGCTCTCTGGGGTTGGCGTGGCGATGATCATTGTAGGGGCGTTGTTGGCGCCAGCCCAACGTCGTCTGGGGACATTGATGGGATACGCGGCACTGGTGGATAGCGGCGCTGCACTCGTCGCCTTGGGGTTGAACAGCAGATTAGGCGTATCACTTGTCCTCTTATCTCTATCGGTTCGGCCCTTTGGCCTGGCCCTGCTGGCTGCCGGACTGAGTGGTTTGCGAGGGCGCGTTGGAGGGGGCGATGTTATGACGAATGATATGCGTGGGATGGGATGGCAGACACCATGGAGCACCGTGGCGTTGGTCTTTGGGGCACTTTCGATAGCTGGGCTGCCGGTCAGCGCGGGGTTTGTCTGGCGGTGGGCGTTGTGCCGTGCCCTCGCCCCATCCAGCTTGGGTACGGCGTTGTTCCTCCTCCTGGCAGGTGTGAGTGTGATGGTTGGTGTGTGGCGCAGTCTGTCCAGCCTCTTGATGCGCCCGCGTTCGCCGGAGGATCGCAGTGTCGTCACCCTCGCCCCTTCCGAGGGGTGGCTGACGGCGGCGGTCGTGATCGTGACGATAGCGGCTTCCGTGGGCGTGGGCCTCTTCCCCCAGGTCGTCGCGCCGCTGGCGGATCGGCTGGCGAGAACGTACACGTTCTTTCTCCCTTGAGAGTTCCTGATGGACCTGTTCGAGCATAGCCGCCAAGAACAGATTCGACGCGAAGCCCCCCTGGCAGCGCGCATGCGGCCCCGCACGCTGGACGAGTTCGTCGGCCAGACCCACATCGTCGGTGAGGGGCGGCTGCTGCGCCGGGCCATCGAAGTTGACCGGTTGTTCTCCTCGCTCGTCTTCTGGGGGCCGCCGGGTACCGGCAAGACGACGCTGGCGATGGTCATCGCCAACACGACCGTCAGCCACTTTGAGACCATCAGCGCCGTGCTGGCCGGCGTGGCCGACCTGCGGCGCATCATCAAGGAGGCCAAGGATCGGCGCGGGATGTACGGCACGCGCACCATCCTGCTGGTGGACGAGATCCACCGCTGGAACCGCGCGCAGCAGGATGCGCTGCTGCCCCACGTCGAAGATGGCACCGTCATCCTCATCGGCGCGACGACGGAGAACCCCTATTTCGAGGTCATCGGCCCGCTGGTCTCTCGCTCCCGCGTGTTCCAGTTCAAGTCGCTGGCTGACGACGAGGTGGTGACGATTCTGCGCCGCGCCCTGTCCGATTCCGAGCGCGGCTACGGCGGGCGCAACGTGCAGCTCGACGACGATGCGCTGGCTCACTTGGTGCGCGTCGCTGGCGGCGATGCCCGCTCTGCGCTCAACGCGCTGGAGCTGGCCGTGGAGAGCACCGCCCCCGGCGATGGCGCGATCCACGTCACGCTGGCCGTGGCCGAGGACTCGATCCAGCAGCGCGCGCTGCGCTACGATAAGACGGGCGATGCCCACTATGACACCATCTCCGCCTTCATCAAGTCGGTGCGCGGCAGCGACCCCGACGCGGCGC
>CAZWPV010000179.1:0-6157 GCA_964635485.1 uncultured Anaerolineales bacterium | reverse complement strand
CCCGTAGGCCGAGGCGCGGCGCGTGCCGACCACGGCTATGGCCCAGGCGTCCTCCTCCGTCAGCGTGCCCTTGACGTACAGCACAGGCGGTGGAGCAGGAATCTCGCGCAGGAGACGGGGGTAGCCGGGGCTTTCCCAGGTGAGCACCTGCGCGCCGGTGGCGGCGACCTTTTCCACCTCGCGATCCAGGTCGAGTTCGGCCCGGGCCGCCAGCAGGTTCTCCAGCGAGCGGCGATCCAGCCCGGCGCGGCGTAGCTCGGTCGCCGGTGCGTGCCAGGCGCGCTCGATATCGCCAAAGTAGTCGAGCAGCGCACGCAACCGCACCGGGCCGATGCCGCGCACGATATTGAATCCAATCCAATAACGCAAATCAGTCATCCCTCCCTGCCCTGAGCCTGGTCAAGACTCATCCTCTGTCAACATGCCCGGCAGCAGGTGCACCACCAGTCGTTTCGACGTCAGGTCGAGTTCGCGCACAACGTCCGTTATCGCCGGCAGGAGTATCTCGCCGCGCGGGCCGCGCACCAGGTAGACGTCGTTGGCCCCGGTTTCCAGCACCTCGACCACTTGACCCAGCCACTCGCCCTCCTCCGTCTCCACCCTCACGCCGACGACCTGAAAATGATAGTACTCGCCTTCCTCGAGCGGCACAGCCTCTTCGACCGGCACTTGCACGAGCATATCGCGCAAGGCTTCAGCCTCGTTCCGGTCGTCACAGCCTTCCAGCTTCAGCAGCGCCACTTCTCTGTGGCGGCGCAACGCTTCTATCCGGCGGCGCTGCACTTTTTCAGGCGATTTCGGGTGGACGAGGTAAAAGTAGACGTGCTGCGCCAGTCGCTCCGGGTAGTCGGTGACAATCTCGACGCGCAGCTCACCGCGCACGCCGTGGGGGCGCAGTACCCGTCCAACGACTAAGTAACGAGGCTCAGGCGCATGCGCTCCCCCTGAGCCTCCGTCATCTACGTTATCGCGTTTTGTGGAAGCATCCATAGCGTCGGTCACCTACACAAGCGTCTGTCAACTTGGCGACGACGACACTTGGCCAGGCAGTCCCGGCAGAACTGCCCTCTGTCTCATTCAGATGGACCTCGAACGGGTTGCGCCGTTTAGACGATCTCGAGAGTGACTCGCCTGCCCTGCTTGGCAGCGACCACCCGGGCGAGTGTACGCATGGCGTTCGCGGTACGCCCCCCCTTGCCAATCACGCGCCCCATGTCCTCGGGGCCAACCCGCAACTCCAAGATCACCGACGACTCACCCTCGATTTCGGAGACGTGGACTTGAGACGGATCATCCACAATCGACTTGGCGATGAATTCAACGAGTTCCTTTAACGAAGTCATGGTTGCTCTCCCTCTCTAGATGGTGTTGATGTGCTTGTTCAAAACAAGAACGTGCAGTGGGGTGCCAAGTCCACTGCGGCGGGAAGCACGTTATGCCTCTGCCTCAGACTCAGGCTCCTCTTCTTCGTTGGCTTCTGTCTCGGCGACCGCCTCAGCTTCGGGCTCTGCCTTCTCCTCCGTTTCTTCTGCCTCTTCCTCGGCCTTTTCCTCGGCCTCTTCCTGAGCCTCTTCCTGAGCCTCCACTTCTGCCTCTGTCTCAGGCTCGGCCTCAGGCGCTGCCTCCTCTTCCTCCACTTCGGCGACTACCTCGGCGGCCTCTTCGGCAACCTCTTCGGCAGCCTCTGCTGGCGCAGGTTCTTCGGCGATCTCAGGCGCTGCCTCCTTCTTCGCCACGGCGGCTCGGCGGGTCTTGGGGCTGACCTCTGGCGCGCCCTCAGCAGCAGACTCCGCCTCAGCCACCAGCGCTTCGATGGACTCACCTTTCTTGAGCCGCTCGAAGCGATCCAGCGTGCCCGTCTTCTTCAGTAGCCGGGTCACCGCGTCGGTAGTCTGTGCCCCCACGCTCAACCAGTACAGCGCGCGATCCTCTTTGATCTGCACCGTCTCCGGCTCGGTCCGCGGGTTGTAGAAACCGACGACCTCGATGAAGCGGCCGTCGCGAGGAGACCGCGAGTCAACCGCTACAATCCGATAACTTGCTTGTTTCTTGGCGCCTATGCGGCGCAATCGAAGCTTAACCATGTTCCTCCTGAGTTGGTAAATTGGTCGTTGGTAGATTTATAGACTGGTGAACTGGTACCAATTTACCAGTCTACAAATACACCAACAGCTACCCAAACATGCGCATCAAGCCCCGCATCCCATCCTTCCCCTTCCCCAGTTGCTTCATCATCTTTTGCATCTGGCGGAACTGGTTAAGCAGGGCGTTGATCTCCTGCACCGTCGTGCCGCTGCCGCGAGCGATGCGCTTCTTGCGGCTGCCGTCGATGATCTTGGGTTTGCGGCGCTCCTCCGGCGTCATCGAAAGGATCATCGCCTCGATGCGCTTGAACTGCTGGTCGGTGACCTCAGCCGACAGGCCGGAGGCCATTTTACCCAGCCCCGGCACCATGTCCAGCAACTGGCTCAGCGGCCCCATCTGTCTGATCTGCTGGAACTGCTCCAGGAAATCCTCCAGGGTGAAGCTGGCCTCGCGCAGCTTGCGCTCCATGCGCTCGGCCTGCTCCTCGTCGAAGGCGGCCTCCGCTCGCTCGATCAGCGTCAGCACGTCCCCCATCCCCAGGATGCGGGAGGCCAGACGGTCGGGATGGAACACCTCCAGCGCGTCGACCTTTTCACCCGTGCCCAGGAACTTGATCGGGACGCCGGTGACGGCCCGCATGCTGATGGCCGCGCCGCCCCGCGCGTCGCCGTCCACCTTGGTCAGGATCAGCCCCGTCAGCCCGATGCGCTCGTGAAAGCCCGCCGCGACGTTGACCGCCTCCTGCCCCGTCATCGCGTCGGCCACCAGGAGCGTCTCAACCGGCTTGACGGCCTTCTTGATGGCCTCCAGTTTGGCCATCATCTCCTCATCGATCTGCAGGCGGCCGGCGGTGTCGAGAATGACCACGTCACTGCCCCGGCGGCGCGCCTCGCGCACGCCATTGGCACAGATCATGGGCGGAGGGGCGCTCTGCCCCTCGCTGTGAACCGGCATCTCCAACTGGCGACCCAGCACCTCCAATTGGGTGATGGCTGCCGGGCGGTACGTGTCGCCAGCGACCATCAAAGGCAGGTGTCCGCTCTCCTTAAGGTGCAGCGCTAGCTTGGCCACCGTCGTCGTCTTGCCCGAACCCTGCAGGCCCACCAGCATGAGCACATAGGGCGCGGGGCCGGTCAACTCCAGCCGTCCCGGCTCGCCCAGCGTCTCGATCAGCTCCTGGTGGACGATCTTGACGAGCTGTTGCTCGGGATTGAGACTCTTGGTGATTTCGGCGCCGATTGCTTTGTCGCGCACGCGGGCGACAAAATCCTTGACGACTTTGTAATGTACGTCGGCTTCCAGCAGAGCCAGGCGAACCTCACGGAGCCCTTCATCGACGTCACTTTCGCGCAAGGTCCCGCGCTTGCCCAGCCGCCTAAAGACCGCCTGAAGTTTATCGGTCAGATTTTCAAACATGAACGAACGACCCTGCCGGAAATTGCCATAAAACTCTCCGACGCAGAGCGCCGGGAGTTCATAGTCTGGGCGATTGTAATGGAAAAGCCCTGTTTCGTCAAGTATTTTTGCACCTCGTCCTAGGGCAATCGCATTTGGATCAATAACCAGTTTATTACCGTCATTCTGAGGAGCGAAGCGACGAAGAATCTCGTGATGTTGACTAAAGGCGAGATTCTTCGCTCCCGGAGCCTGCCCTGAGGTGCCCCCCGAGCAAGTCGAGGGGCAAGGCCGAAGGGGTCGCTCAGAATGACAGATTCGCAAGGCGTCAAGCTAAATGCGATAGCCCTGCACCTCGTCCGTTGCCCAGTCTCTCAGTCGCAGGCCCCGGCTTGGACATTTTCTGCAAATCTAACCACCGCTCGTGCATCCACCGCCACCGCACCTTCCTCGAACACGAGCACGGGGTTGACATCGATCTCGGCCACTTCAGGACACTCGACCATCAGCCGCGAGAGCGCCAGCAGCACCTCGACGACCGCCTCCACGTCCGCTGGTCGATCTCCGCGCACGCCGCGCAGTATGCGGCTGCCCCGCACCTCGGCGATCATCTCGCTGGCCGTCTCGCGCATCAGCGGCGCCAGGCGGAACGCCACGTCCTGGAATACCTCGGCGCGCACGCCGCCCGACCCGAACATCACGACGGGGCCAAAGCTTGGGTCGCGTTTGCCGCCCAGGATCACCTCCCGTCCCCCGGGAAGCATGCGCTGCACGAGCACACCCCCCAATCGCGCGTCGGGTGCGCGGGTTTCCAGGTGCCCCATGAGCACGGCGAACGCCTCCTGCAACATCTGCGGGCCGTCGACGTTCAGCATCACACCGCCCACGTCCGTCTTGTGTGTCACGTCCAACGAGAGTGCCTTGAGCACCACGGGGTATTCCATACCGGCGGCGGCCACCAGCGCCCCCTCGACGCTATCGACCACGGCCCATTCAGCGACGGGGATGCCGTAGGCCGCACACAGCCCCAGAGACATGTCGGTCGTCAGCACGCCGTCGCGTACCAGTCCTTCGACACGTGGTTCGACAGGCTCACCACGAGGCTCAGGACACAGCAGCTTTTCGACCTCGAGTGGGCGTCGAGCCGGTGCCGATGGTAGAGGGAACAGCCTGGACGGATGGGCAGAGCGCTCGCGCGAGGCGGCCAGCGCCCGCACCGCCGCCTCGACCTCGGTGAATATCGGGTATCCCATCTCCCGCTGGAGCACCTCGATCTCAGATCGGGGCGCAAAGGGACAGAACGCCACTGGTCTATACAGCGTGCGGGCCAGCTCGCCCAGTTGGTGGGCCAGGCGGTGCGAGCTTGCGGCCTCCGGGCCGGTGTTGTAGGTGTGAACCACCAGCACGGCGTCGGGATCGAGGACGTTCAGGCACTTTTCAACGATGCGCCCGTACAGACTGAAATCAAAGATCGCCCCCAGGTCGAGTGGGTTGGTCAGGGTGATGACGTCGGCCCGCAGCAGGCTGCGCACGTCGTCGAGAACGTCTTCGGAGATGGGCATCAACCGAAAGTCGTTTACCTCGGCGGCGTCGGCGGCCACCACCGCGTGCCCCCCGGTGCGCGAGAGGACGACCAGGTTCCTGCCCCGCACCGGCGGCAGCGTGAACCCCTGCGCCAGGCGCACCGCGTCGTCAAAGCTGGCCGCCCGGGCGATGCCTGCCTGCCGCAGGGCGGCGGTGACGATTGTATCGTCGTTGGCCAGCGCCGCCGTGTGCGAGAAGGCCACCTCGGCGCTGGCGCGGCTGATGTTCGTCTTGTGCACGATGATCGGCTTGGGCGAGGTGGCGGCCAACTCGATCAACCGGCGGCCCTCCTCGATGCTCTCCAGGTAGAGGATGATCACTTCCGTGCCGGGGTCCTGGAGCAGGAAGGACAGGTAATCCGCCTCGTCCAGATTGGCCTTGTTGCCCATGCTGACGACCTTGTTGACCCCCAGCCCGGCCTCGCTGAGCATCAGCAGGTAGGTGATCGAGATGCCGCCGCTCTGCGCCAGCACCGAGACGGGGCCGCGCTTGAACGACTGCCGCTCGAAGGGGACGAAGGGCAAGCACAGGCCGCTCTCCATGTTGACCACGCTGATGCAGTTGGGGCCGACGAAGCGCATATCCCACCGGCTCGCCACCTCGCAGACCTGCGCCTCCAGCCCGCGTCCTTCCTCCGAGAACTCGGAGAACCCGCCCGATTCGATCACCGCCCGGCGGATGCCCTTCTTCCCACAGGCCTCCAGCAGGTCGGGCACCGTCACCGCCGGCGTCAGGATCACGGCCAGGTCGATTCCATCGGGCAGGGCGTCCACCGAGGTGAGGATGGGGATACCGTGTACCTGGCCTTCCCGCAGGCCCACGGCGTAGATGTCGCCGCCGTAGTCAAACTCCAACAGATTGGCGATGATGTTGGCGCTCAGATTATCCGGCCTATCCGAGGCGCCGATGACGGCGACGCTGTCGGGGTAAAAGATCTTGTCCACTGTGCTTCCTCCCGCTGCGGATAGCCCGATTGTATCAGAGGACGGGTAAAAATGCCAATGTGCCGACGGTCTCGCGCGATTCGCCAAAAGCGATGGTTTTGTGGTACAATATCATTGGTGCGGCCAGTGCTAGGTGCTTATGGGCTGAA
>CAZWPV010000178.1:0-6183 GCA_964635485.1 uncultured Anaerolineales bacterium | reverse complement strand
AGCTTTCGTGCTTGCTCTGCGACGACGCCATATTCATCTACCCTCCTGATTCAATGGGCTTTTTCCAGACAGTGATACTCTTGCGCAAGGCGATCCGTCCATAACGTTTCATCTGTTGGCTGCTGTTGCCTTTGCGCTGGGGCAGCACGTACACTTTCACTGGCTCAAAGCCGATCTGTTCGGCCAGGTTTGTGCTGATCAAATCAACCGGTATAATCTCACCCGCATAGCGCACGTTATCGTTGACGAATGCGACGTGGGCACCGCTGCGACATACGCAGTACAGTTCTGCAAAGACAAACGTCAACTCGGCAAAATACTGGTCGATCATTCTCAGTACACCCTCGTTGTTGATCTCGCCAAGGTTATTTCTAGTCTGCAGTGCGGCGTTGACCTCTGCGAGGGCCGTGTTGGCTTGGATCACATTGATGATGTCGCTGTAGCGGTTGTGTCGCCCGGTCGATCGGTACCACGTTTCTAGCTCACCCAGCTTGGTCTTGTTTTCCACCGTGCAGGAAAGCTGGCGCTGTCGCAAGCCAAAGATTTTTTCGCCAACCCCTAGGTAGGCCAACTCCAGGGCATAAGTCCTGGTGTAATCGTACCTGTTGGCATAAGGGGGTGATGTGATGACGCCGGCAAATTGATTTTCCTTCATTTCCGGCAGCACGTACAGTGTGTTGCCCTCGACCAGTTTCTGCCGGCTCGGCGGCGGCAGTGGCTCCCTTTTTAGCTCTAAGACGTCCAGAATGATCTTGTTCAAAGTTTCGACGAAGGCATCCTGTACGTTGGGCAATTCCCCTTTGTGAATGCCTTTAACCGGGCGCTTGCCTTCCGCAATTCGCTTCTTGTTGCGCTCGACGATCTTTTGTGCCCGCGAGTCCCATCTCAGGTATTGGCCGTCTTTCCTGGTGTAACTGATCCGCTCCAGAATGCTTGTCAGAATCAGTCGGCATAGAATTTTGGCGTCCTCGCTTACGTCGAGGGTCTCAATCCAATGGGTGTAGGCCATCAAGTTGCGTTCTGTCTGTTCGGGGAACGCGCTTTGGGTGATCGTCAGGTGCGGGAACTTGCCGTTTGCCGGGGGAGGTGACTCCTCTTTCACCATCCTGCGGATCTCGCGCAGCTCACCCAGGTCGTAGTCAAAGGCGCGCGACTTGGCTTCCCAGGCCAGGTGGCAGTGCGGCAGCAGCTCGATACCGACTCCGTCGACACCCAGCATCTTGGCCGTCAGCAGCGTGGTGCCCGCCCCGGCAAAGGGATCGAGGATCGAGTCCCCTGGGCCAATACCAAATTTGCCGATCAGTATCTCGACCAAATCGGCAGAGAACCCCTCTCGGTACTTGATCCAACTGTGCAGGGTCTCTGTTCTGTTGGCCTGGAAGCTAACGATCTGCCGGTTGAACTCTTTTGTCTCTTCCAGTAAATGACCGTACCGCTCTTCGAGGGCAATACGGGCATTCTCAGGACACACCCCGCCATGCGAGAAGGCAGTGCGTTTCAGACTTGCTCGTTGCTTTGCCACTTGAGGGAAAAACGAGAGTTGTTGCATACCAAATCAAGCTCACCAGTGACTGATTGTTTCTGGTCTCTATTATAACACACTTGGCGTCAGACTGCCTGCCTCAGACTGATCTACCAATCTCCACGGCGTAGCGGAAGCAATCCATCCCGAAATGGTGCGCGCGGTTGGTGAAGGATAGCCCGGCCTTTTCGAGCACGCGCTGGGAGGCGACGTTCTCCGGGTGGGTGATGCCGATGATAGTCTCCAGCTTGAGATGCTCGAAGCCATACTGCACGCTGGCCTGCGTCCCTTCCGTCGCCAGCCCACGCCCCCAGAAGGCCTTGCTCAGCAGGTAGCCGACCTCGGTTTCACCTGTCTCCGGCAGGTATTCCAGCCCGCACCAGCCGATCAAGCGGTTCTCTGCGCGCGGCTCGACGGCCCACCGGCCGTATCCGTGCTCTTCCCAGTGCGTGAGATGGTGGGCGATCAACCGCTCGACGCGCTCGCGTTCGGGGGGATCGGATTTGGGAAAGTAGCGCAGGATGCCCTCTTCTTGCAAGATACAGTGCAGCGGGTCGACGTCCGCCTCTGCGAACGGGCGGAGGGTCAGGCGGGCGGTCGTGAGCGTGGGTATCTTCATCTTTGCCCCGGCAGCCACACGGTAAACGTCGTCCCCTGGCCCACGCTGCTCTCGACGGCGATCTCGCCGCCGTGGCGCTCGATCACGTTGTGGCTGACGGTGAGGCCCAGGCCGGTGCCGTCCTCGCGGGTGGAGAAAAAGGGCTCAAAGACACGCTTGAGGTCTTCGGGGGGGATGCCGTGGCCGGTATCGGAGAAGGCCACCGCCAGGCGGCCATCCTCGGCCTGCCAACTGGCTACCTGCAGCGTCCCGCCTGCTGGCATGGCATCCACGGCGTTGAGTACCAGGTTGATAAAGACTTGCTCCAGTTCGTCGGGGGCTACCACGATGGGCGGCAGGTCGGGCGACAGCGCCCGCTTGACGGCCACGCGGCGGTGTTGGAGATACTTGCCCGCCAGCGCCAGCACCCGCTCGGCGACGTCGTTCAGGTTGGCCGCCCGCATCTCGCGCTGCGGCGGGCGCGCGAATTCGAGGATGCTGGCCACCAGGTGCATCAGCCGCTCGATCTCCTCGTCGGCGATCTTTAGGTATTCCTGCTGCTCGGCGGCCTCCAGTTGGAAGGAGAGCATCAGTTGTAGGCTGTTGTGGATGGCCTGCAGGGGGTTGTTGATCTCGTGGGCCAGCGAGGCGGCCAGCCTGCCGGTGGCGGCCAGCTTTTCGGTCTGCACGAGCTGCATCTGTGATTGTTCCACCAGCTTGCGCAATTCGCGCTCTGCCTGGTACAGGCGGGCGTTTTCGATGGCGATGGCGGTCGAACCGGCCAGCGTGCCCAGGAGCTCTCGGTCGTGTTCGTCAAAGTCTCCGCCGGCCTTGTTGAGCGCCTCGATGGCGCCGATGACGATCTCGCGGTACTTGAGGGGCACGACGAGGAGGGAATGCGTGTCTGTGCTGGCGAGCACGCTGGCTTGGTCGTCGAGGCAACGGGGATCGTTCTGAATATCGCTGACCAGGGCGGGCTGGGCGTTCTTCACCACCCAACCGACGACGCCGGCGTCGGCCGGTATGCGGGTGCCTATGGGGGAGGCAGCAGCCGCGCCGGCGGAGGCGGCAAGCCGCAACTCGTCGCTGGCCGGATCGAGCAAAAAGATAGCCGTGGTCTCTGCATCCAGCATCGTTCTGGCCTCGGCTATCGCCAGCCTCAGTACCTCGTCCGGGTCGAGTGTGGCGATCATCGCCTGTGTGGCTCTGTTCAGGGCGGTCAGGCGCAGGCTAAAGCGGTGCTTTTCCACGGCGCGTCTGACGGTGGATTGGATCGTACGGGCATCGAAGGGTTTGGTGACATAATCGTAAGCCCCTATCCGCAGCGCCTCAATGGCGCTCTCCAGCGAGGCGTAGCCGGTGAGCACGATGACTTCCATCTCTGGCCGTTGTTCGCGGATGTGCCTGAACACCTTCATGCCGTCGATGTCGGGGAGCATGAGGTCGAGGAGTGCAACGTTGAACTGCGCTGTCTCGATCAGTTCCAGCGCCTGCTGGCCGCTGCTGGCCGGCGTGACGTCACATCCCAAGGGCGCGAGGCAATCAACCAGCAACTCGCGCATCCTGGCATCGTCATCTATGATCAGCACTTTTTCTAGTCTGGCCATCTTCCTCTCCTCGCAGGCACTTTGGAGGGGCTGACTATCTCTGGCTCACAGGAATGTACACGTGGAAGGGGAACGGGTTGTAGGTTTGGTTCAGGCTTAGGAGATCGTCGCTCCAACCGCCGATGGCGTAGATGGTGTTTTCGACCACCACCACGCCTGGGCTGCGCCACTCCTCGACCAGTGGCGTCTCGATGGCGCTCCAGATGTCGTCGGCGGGATTGTATCGCTCGTTGAAACCCAGGTAGCTGCTCCAGCCACCCCCGCCGATGGCATAGAGGTGGCCTCTCAGGCTGGCCAATCCCAGACCTCCCCGCCCCACCGTCAGCGGCGCGCACTCGCCCCAGCTGTTTTTCTCTGGCGCGTAGACTGCACACGTGGTCAGCTCTGCCTCGCCGTCGTACCCTCCCACGACGTAGATGCGGCTCTCCAGGGCCGCTGCCGGGGCAAAGCCTCGCGGTATGGGCATCGGCGTCGCTTTGGCCCACGTGTCCGTCCGCGGCTCGTAGACGTAGGCGTCGGCGACGTACTGTTCCCCATCCCACCCGCCGAACAGATAGAGCTTTTCGCTCACCGCCGCCAGCGCGTAGGCGCAGAGTGGCTTGGGCAGCGGGCTGGCCTGACGCCAGGCATCGGCAACAGCATCGTACACCTCGACGGTTTGCATCGGCGATCCCGCATCGTCGCATCCCCCCGGCACGTACACGTCTGCACCAATCGTGGCGGCCGAGACGTCGGTCACAGGGATGGGTTTGTCGCTCCCGCGCGTCCAGATGTCGTCGGCAGGGTTGTATATCTCGACCACGCCCGTGACGCCTTCGGGGCTCTGGCCGGCGATGGCAAAGATGCGCCCCTCGACGGCGGCCAGCGCCAGATGAGCTCGACGGGTGGGCATTTGGGCGTGCTCTTGCCAGGTGAGTTCCTCCGGTTGGGGCAGGATCACCACTTGCCGTTGTTCGAACGGTGAGTCGGCGTCGTTCCCCTCTTGCGATCCGGCCTGAGGCCACGTCAGGGCTACCCCGCCTACCGCCAACAGAAGGGCGGCGACCAATATGGCGCGCTTGGGCCAGGGTAGCGGTATCTGTGGGATGACGTGTGAAGGCTGGGGTGGCTCCAGGGCGGCGGCACTCTCAGCTTCTGGTGCTTCTCCGGCTCCCTCAACGCTTACCCATCCTTCCTGCACGGCGATCATCGTCGCCTCGGTGCGCGATTCAGCCCCCAGCTTGACAAAGACGTTGCGCAGGTGCACCTTGACGGTGTTGACGCTGATATCGAGCCGATAGGCGACCTGGCGGTTGGTGACGCCGGTTGCCACCATCCGCAGGATTTCCATCTCGCGCTCGCTGAGGGGTTCTCCGTATTCGGCCATTCTACGCCACGATTATAACACAGCGGTCAGCTTGGGCAACTGGGTGATAGAATCGGCGTGCTCAGGAGGAAAGCGTCCACAGGACGATTTCCGGCGGGGCGAGGAAGCATCTGTATGCTTCCTGCTATCGAGTTTCTAGCGGTCACCAGGTGCTTCTCCTGGCCTTACCTAGCCTGCCTGGAAACCGGAGTCTGTGATATTGCGCTGGTCTCAGGATCGTAGTATGATTGGGCTGCGCTTGCAGAGTCGGGTAAGCACGCAGACAGATCGAGGGTGTGTGCAGGGATGGAGAAACCGGCATTCAAACTGGACATTGGCGGTATATGTGTGCAGATAGCATCGCCGCACCGTGAGGTTATCACTCACGTTGCCGATAGGTATCGCGATTTTCTGTCGGACAAAGCGCCTGACCTTGAGCTTGTGATAGCTTTTGCAGCAGGCGTTGATCTGGCCGAGTTCCTTGACGTGCCTTCTGAGATGCTCCAAGAGTTTGCCCAGCGCGATTTGGCAGCTAAAAAGGGATCAAGTGATGCCTGGACACAGCCTGCCCGACATCCCCCTGAGATAGAGAAAAGGCCATCGTCTGTAGAGGATCGGTTGGAGAGCAGGCCACAGATTTCCAATCTGGACCATAAAATCTTGTTCCAACGCAGCGATTTTGCCGGGTGGATTGATGTCGAGGCCCGACAGGGAAGAAATGTCTTGAGGAAAAACATGGAGCCTTTTGCCATCGAGTCTTTTCTGCGCATCTGCTACTCATTCCTGGCCGTGGAATATGACGGGGTGCTGCTTCACTCGGCCGGCGTGATCAGAGATGGCAACGGCTACATCTTCCCGGGCATCTCGGGGACGGGCAAGTCCACCATTGCCGGCCTGGCCACCGATAGGGAGATTGTTCTGAGCGACGAGATGGTGGTTGTCAGGAAAGTGAAAGGAAGCTACCTGGTTTACAGCACGCCCTTCTATGGGACTAACGGAAGCGCAGAGCTGAACAGCAACGCGCCTCTGAAGGCCGTTTTCTTGCCGGTGAAGGACAATAAAGTGTTCATAAAAGAAACCAAGCCCTCCCGGGCGTTGGCCAAGCTCCTGG
>CAZWPV010000177.1:0-6206 GCA_964635485.1 uncultured Anaerolineales bacterium | reverse complement strand
CCGGCAGCTCAATGGTAAACGCCGTGCCCCGTCCCATCTCGCTCTCGACGCCGATGCGACCGCCGTGGGCCTGCACCAACTGCCGGGCGATGGCCAATCCCAGGCCGCTGCCCGCCCCTCCCGCGCGGGTTCGGGATCGATCCCCCTTCCAGAAGCGGTCAAAGACGTAGGGCAGATCCCCGGCGGGGATGCCCTCGCCCGTATCGCACACGCGGATGCTGACGCCGTCTTTGATAGGCTCCGCCTTCAGCGTGATGCTCCCGCCGGTGGGCGTGTGACGCACGGCGTTGGCCACCAGGTTGCCCAGCGCCTGATCCAGCCGCCCAACGTCGCCCGTGATCGTCGGCAGTGGTCCGTCGATCTCGGCGCGCAGGTCGATCCCCGCCGCCTCGGCCTGGCCGCTGAAGCTGGTACGCACGTCGGCCAGCAACTCGGCCACGTCCACATCCTCACACACCAGCGGTAACTGGCCCGCCTCGGCCAGCGAGAGCGTGCGCAGGTCCTCCACCAGCCGCGAGAGCTGCTGCGTCTCCTCCAGCGTGGCCTGGATATGCTCGTCCGTCGGCTCGTAGACATCATCGAGCACGCCCTCCAGATTGCCCTGGATGATGTGCAGCGGCGTGCGCAGCTCGTGGGCCACGTCGGCGGTCAGGTTGCGGCGCTGCTGGTCGGACCGTTCCAGCTCCCCGACCATGCGGTTGAAGGATTTGGCCAGCCGCTCGAACTCGCCAGAGCTGTGCTGGGGCACCTCCACCCGCACGCTCAGGTCGCCCTCGGCCACGGCGTCGGCGGCGGTCATCACGTCGGCCAGCGGCGTGGCGATGCCCTGGAAAACGCGCTTAGCCAGGAATCCCGCCGCCAGCGGAAAGGCCAGCGCAAGGCCGCAGCCGCCCAGCAGCACCATCGCCGCCGTCTGACCATCGCCACCGAACACCCGCGAGATCACGAACGTCAGCGCCGACAGTCCGCCGATGATCAGCAGGACGATAACGCCAAAGGCCGCGATAAAACGAATAAACAGGCCTCCACGCTTGCGCCGCATTTCCTGGCGCCATTTGTAAAGGTCGCGGCGATGGTGGCGCCAATACTGCCAAGGTGGAGGTTCCCAATGCTCGTGGCGTTTGTGGTGCTCCCAAGGGCCTTCCCACTTCCAGGGTTCTTTTCCCCAGGGGCCTCTATGCTCCCAAGGCTCCTCGTCGTCTCGCGATTCTCCACGGGCCTCGTCTTGGCGAAATTTGCGCACGGTCACACCTCGTCTGTGAACTTGTAGCCCACGCCGTAGACGGTGAGCACGTAGTGCGGCTCGGAGGGGTCAGGCTCCAGTTTGCGGCGCAGATTCTTGACGTGGGCGTCGACGCTGCGGTCGTAGCCATCGTAGGCCACGCCGTGCAGCCGGTCCAGGAGCTGCTCGCGGGTAAAGGTCTGCCCCGGGTGCTGGGCCAGCAGCGCCAGCAGGTTGAATTCACTGCGGGTTAGGTCGATCGTCTCTCCGGCGCGGGTGACGCGGTGGCCCTGCAGGTCAATCTCCAGGTCGCCGGCGTGGACGAGGCCCGGCTGGTGCACGCCGCCCCGCACGCGCCTGAGCACCGCCCGCACGCGGGCCACCAGCTCGCGCGGCGAGAAGGGCTTGGTGATGTAATCGTCCGCTCCCAGCTCCAAGCCAATCAGCCGGTCGGTCTCGTCGACGCGGGCGGTGAGCATGATGATCGGCACGTCCGACTCGCGCCGCAGCGCCCGGCAGACGTCGAGACCATCCATCTGCGGCAGGTTCAGGTCGAGCACGATCAGGTCAGGCCGCTCCTGGCGCGTTTGTGCCAGGGCGGTTTTCCCATCGCCCGCCGTGACGACGCGAAAGCTGCTCCGCTCCAAGTAGTCTCGTGCCTGTTTGACGATTTTTGGTTCGTCATCCACGACCAGGATCACTTCGTTCATATTCTTTTCAATGTGGGCAAACGCTTACTTGGCATAGAATCCATTTATGATCAACAGCGGAACCGCTACCAAGAACACTCTCATTTTCATGGATCTCCTCATCTGCCGCAGTCGACACCCGTTTTATCACGAATACCACAAACGTGCAAATGG
This sequence comes from uncultured Anaerolineales bacterium, assembly GCA_964635485.1. GTDB lineage: Bacteria > Chloroflexota > Anaerolineae > B4-G1 > B4-G1 > JAFGED01. Next base: position 4,121 of record CAZWPV010000177.1, on the reverse strand, counting down.
GTGTGCTTTGGGTCGATGGTTGGGATCGCCGCGCTCCCTGCACCTACTTTCGAGGCGCGAAGGTGTATGTCTTTTTGCCTTTTTCCACCAGTGTAAAGAGTCCGCCGCCGGTGACCCCGGCGATGATGGCATCCTTGGCCATATGGGGATCGTTGAGCGAGAGCGTGCCGTTCGGCTTCAACACGCGATGCATCTCCGCCAGCACGGCCTGCGGGTTATCCAGCATGTGAAAGATGTCGTACATCAGGACGATGTCCAGGCTCCTATCCGGCAGACCGGTGCGGCAATCGGAGTGGATGGTCTCTACGTTGGTCAGGCTATTTTTCGCAGCGATGAACTGCACGCGCTCGATGGCCAGCGGGTGGACGTCCAGCGTGTAGAGCTTGCCCGACTCGCCCACCATCTCAGCGGCGTCGGTGACGTACGCGCCGGGGCCGCATCCATAGTCCAGCACCCGGTCGCCGGGCCTGAGTCCCGCTTCCTCCAGCACCTGCCTGCGGGGTGAGATGAAATCGCGCACCTTGAAAAACAGCGACATGCCATTGAAGGCAAAGTTTGACATTAGAGTCGTCATCGCAAATTCCTCCTTCAGATTTCTCGGAAAAGTGCGGATGGCCAATCCCTCGACCATCCGCACACTCTGCGCTACTGCCCGGCACGCTAATCCTCGGCGTCGGGCTCTTTGTCGGCTTCCTGATCCTCCTCGTCCCAATCCCACCACCAGGGCGGCACCGGGCCGTGCATACGATGCCAGGGAGCACGACGCCAGTACGCGCGCCAGCCGGGGTGTCCGTGCCAGTGCTTGGCCCACGGCCCGGCCATCGCGTGACGGAACACAGAGCCCCAGATGACGAATCGGATCAGCTTGAAGACGATGATAAAGAACAGGATGCACAATCCGATCTTGAGCAGCGTCCCCACCACGCCGAATGGACGGTGTACCGATCTCGCGTGCCACAGGAGATACCCCGACTCATCGGGCAGATAGGGCGGCGTCGCCACCTCCTCTCCCTCGGCGGCCAGTTGCCCCGCAGTATAGCCCCGCGACCAACTGAGGTAGTGGATCGCAAATCCACCCGCGACCACCAGGCCGATGAGGATCAACATCGCCACCGCTCTCGCCAAAAACCATAATCCTTTCTTGTCCATTTTTCTCACCTCCTCGAGTTTTGTTTAAAAGATAGACGGCGGAACCCAGAGGCAGGCCCACAGTCCGATCAGCAGAACGAATAGGATGATCCCTACAGTCACGCGGGCCAATGCCCCTGTGTTTTTCCTTGGCATCGTCCATTTAGCTTCTTGCATCTTGATACCTCCGAACACCGTCTTGCCTTCTCTCATTTGCCCCTACTATGCCACGAACTTGTGTAGAAATTATGAAGGGGTGTGGGAAATGTGATGAAGTTTTGCGAGGCAGGTATCACGTTGCTGAACTGAAAGAACCCAAGGGCCCATTTTCTGGCTTGACAGGAGAAAAATCTGGTAGTATAATGTGCTGCAATTATCTTACGGTCGTATGCGAATTGACGTATTTATAAAGCTGGAGACGACAGGAAAGAGAATGGTGGATTGGGCATCCAGATAAATCCGAACACGGTCGCGTTTGCCCTGTTTGCACAGTACGTGCTGCCGCGCGGAGGAGAGGTCTGGCTCGGCAGTCTGATCCAGGCGATGGCCACCCTGGGTATCAGCGAAGCAGCAGCACGCTCGACCGTCTTGCGACTGAAGAAGAAGGGTGTGCTGGAGAGCCAGCGGCTGGGGCGCTGCGCCTTCTACTGGTTGACCGACGCCGGAATGCGACAGTTGAACGTGGGTGGCTTTCGCTTCTCCCTCCCGTCGGAGAAGGCCTGGGATGGCAAGTGGACGATCGTCGTTTACTCCATCCCCGAGGAACAGCGGGACCTTCGAGATGCGCTGCGCAGCTCGCTCAAATGGTGGGGATTTGGCAGCTTGGCGCCAGGAACCTGGATTTCCACCCGCATCCTGTTGCCAGAGATCGAGAGCGACCTACGAGAGCTGGGTGTGTGGGAATACGTGAGTGTCTTCAAGTCCGAGTATCTCGGTCCAAAAGATCCATCTGCCATCGTCGCCAAGGCTTTTCCTGAACAGGACACCCTCGAAGCCGGTTATCGGGATTACATCGCCGAAGCCACGGCTGTGCTCCACGGTCTGGAAGCGGGCCAACTCGACGACGAGGCGTGCTTTGCCACCCGCATGCAAAACCTGTGGGAGATTTACGCCGTGGCCAGGGATGACCCAATCCTGCCGCCCGCGCTCCTGCCGGAGGACTGGCCTCGCTTCGAGGCGGTAGAGCTTTCCGCACAGGTGCGGCACGTTTTATCCGCGCCCGCCGAGCGCTTCTTCGACACCATCTACGAGACATCGGAGCCGTAGGCGATTCGGATGACGTACGCGATGCCCGCCAGGCTGGACGGGATGCGGTCGAGAAATGACGTACAATTGAAAGGAAAAACATGAAATTACTACTCGTTCTTTATCATTCACAGGAATACGGCAACACCGCCGCGATGGCCGAGGCCGTCGCCGAGGGCGCGCGGGCCGCAGGCGCCGACGTGACCCTGGTCAACACAAACGAGGAGCGGCTAGATATCGAGCAGTACCGCCGCTTTGATGCAGCGGCCTTTGGCTCGCCCGATTACTACAGCTACATCGCCGGCGGGATGAAGGTTTTTCTGGACGACTGGTACATCGCCCAGAAATCAAACAGCCAAGGGCTAAAGGGCAAGCCCTACGGGTTGTTCTACTCCCACGGCGGCGGAGGGCGCGCGCGCGGCCCGCTCGAGGAGCTCTTTGGCAGGATGGGCACGCAGGTGGGCGAGACCGTCGCATCGCGCGGCAGGCCGAACGACGCCGTGCTGGAAGCGTGCCGCGAGCTGGGGCGACAACTGGCAAACGCTGTGTAGCATGGACACCGTCGAGTTCGGGAGAACGGGCCTGCGCGTTTCGCGCCTGGCCTTTGGCACGGGCACCCACGGCTGGGGAGGTCGGTCGCAGCAGACCGACCTGGGAATCGACGGACTGGCGGACCTGCTGCGGCTGGCGTACGACCGCGGCGTCACCTTTTGGGACGCGGCCGACGCGTACGGCTCGCACCCGCACGTCGCCAAAGCGCTCGCCGGGCTGCCCCGCGATAAGGTGGTGATCGCCACCAAGACCAACTCACGGACCGGCGAGCGGGTCACAGGCGATGTCGAGCGCTTCCTGCGGGAGCTGGGCACCGACGTGATCGACGTGGTCCTGCTGCACTTTATGACCCAGGCGGATTGGCCGCAGAGCCACGCCGGCGCGATGGAGGCGCTCTCGCGGGCCAAGGAGCAGGGTAAGGTGCGCGCTGTGGGCGTCTCCTGCCACGGTCTGGGGCCGCTGCGCGCGGCGGCGGAGACGGACTGGGCAGAAGTGGTGCTGGCGCGCATCAACCCGGCGGGGGTGAATATGGACGCGCCGCCTGCCGAGGTCGTGCCCGTCATCGAGAAGCTGTACGCAGCGGGCAAGGCAGTCTATGGCATGAAGGTCCTGGGCTGCGGGCAACTGGCGGGGAAAGCGCGCGCCGCGATCCAGTACGTTCTGCAACTCGGCGCGGTCCACTCTCTCGTCATCGGCACCAGTAGGCGCGAACATCTCTTGGAGAACGTGCGGCTGGTCGAGGAATTCGCACCGCAGTATCCACTGCGGTGAAAGAACAAGAATACAGGAGAAAAGAATGCAATATCGGAAATTCGGACAACTGGATTTCAAGGTCTCCGCCCTGGGGTTTGGCGCGATGCGCCTTCCCACGACAGATGGCAAGATCGATGAGTCAACGGCCACCGAGATGGTGCGCTACGCCATCGATCAGGGTGTGAATTACGTGGATACCGCCTATCCATATCACGATGGAAAAGGCGAGGCTTGCGTGGGCCGGGCGCTCCAGGACGGGTATCGCGAGAGGGTCAAGCTGGCGACCAAGATGCCGTGCTGGCTGGTCGAGACGCCCGCCGATTTCGACAGGTACCTGAACGAGCAGCTCGAAAGGCTGCAGACCGACCACATCGACGTCTACCTGCTGCACGCGCTGTGGCACGAGCGCTGGGACAGGATGCAAAAGATGGACGTGTTCGCGT
>CAZWPV010000176.1:0-6242 GCA_964635485.1 uncultured Anaerolineales bacterium | reverse complement strand
GATGAACTCTGGATACTCACGAATGCGCACGGTAGAAGACAGCAACTGCACCCAATCCAATAGCCCCTTGCTTTGGGAGAGGGTGTCCTACTCCTTCCGCCACTCCAGCGGCTCGTTTCCCTCTGCCAGGTGCATCCCCGGGTCACGAGACATTAACCACAGGCTGAGCATCAGCAGCACGCCGCCGGCCCATTGTACGGCGGTCAAGCGATCTCCGAGCAGCAAGAAGGCCAGCACCAGGCTGACCAGCAGTTCCAACGGACCGGCTATCGATGTCTCGACCCCACCCAGGCGCTCCAGTGCGCTGAACATCGTCAGCCGCGACAGGGCGGTCGTCAGCCCCAACGCCAGGATGGCAACCCAGCCGGTGGTCTGTATAACTTCTAGGGGGCGCGCCTGTGCCCCTCGGGCCGCACTGACCACGCAGGCCATGGTCGTCAGGATGTAGAGTGCTGCTGTACGCGCCGGGATGTCGGCCAGCACCCACTGCCCCAATACGATGTGCCACCCATAGGTCGCTGCGGATGCGATCATCAGCACCACGCCCATCCAGTCCAGTTCTCCCGGCCTCGTGCGCGTTAGCAGGTAGACGCCTAACATGGAAAGCCCCACGCGCACCAGCGTGAGCCACGTCAGCGGCTGGCCGGAGGCAAACAGGAAAAGCACCACCCACAGCGGGTAGAGTGAGTTGAGCAGCGAGGCGAGGGAGGCGTCAAGGCGAGCGAGGCTCATGTAGTAAAGCAGCGACCCAAAGCCGTTGACCAAGCCAACGCCGACGCAGCCGAGTAAGCCACGCCAGGTGATGGCGATATCTTGTCGCCGGAAGAGGAGGAAGGTGCTCCAGAGCAATAGCGCCGCTGCCACCGTGCGGAATGCAACCAGCGTGTATGGGGTGACGTTTTCTGAGTAGGCTATCTTGCCGAGGATAGGCGCCCAACCCAGGAAGAAACTGGCCAAGACCGTGTGTAGGATCCCCAAACGTTGCTTTTGACTTAGGCGTGTCATCTCGTTGGTCTGTTGTGCTATGGCCGGACTTGTGCTACACTCTTGCCGATGAAGCCAAAACAGAAGCGCATCGTCGCAGTGCTCGTGGCTGCCAACGTCATCCTCATCGTGGGCTTGGCAGTGTGGGTCTCTCGTGCTCTTAGCAACAGGTCCATGCCCCTGCCCACGGCTGTGCTCCAACCCGCGACCCCCGTCGGAACCGAGGAAGGCACAGCCGCGCCGCCCGCTTCAAGCAGCCCGACCCCAACCGGCTCCGTGTCCACCCGCATTCCATCCTTGCCGACGATCTCCTCCCTGGGAGCCTGCCAGTGGAAGGCCGTGCAGCTCTTGGCTCGCGCCGGGCTGGACGGGGCCGTGACCCTGACCTCCGACGGCACGTTGCGTTTCGACATCGTCTACCCCCTCGCGCCAGGGCAGATGGTCGACGAAGCCGCCCAGTCGATATGGCCGGCTTTCGACATCGCGCTGGCGCTAGTGGAAGAGGAGTGTGATTTCTTCACCCAGGTTGAGGTCATCGTCCTTGCCCAAGGGAGCTTGACCAGCACGCGTATCAGCGCGAGGGTGAGTGCAGCGGACTTGATTGCCTTCGGCGCTGGCGAGCTGAGTGAGGACGAGTTCGCCGAGCGCGTGATCTATCAGGTCGGTGACGAGTAGATTGTAAACTGGGACGCATCATCATTTTAGCCCCTGGGAGTACAAAAGTCAACTCGAATCGCTTGACAGGATTGTTTTTTCGTGTTACACTTGAGCAAGTGTTCAAGTGTTAGGCGGTGGAAGTAGGAAGGACTTTTGTGACGAGATGTGCTGCGACGACGTGCGGCATGGCGAAACCTGCCCTGAACGGATGCCGGTAGATTCGCTGACTGCGGAGCGGCTGGCTCAGGTGTTCCACGCTATCGCGGATCCGACTCGCATACGCATCCTCTCTGTGCTGATGGAGGTGGAGCTTTGTGTGAGCGATTTGGCTGCGGCGTTGGGGATGAGCATCTCTGCTGTTTCGCATCAACTGCGGCTGCTGCGCGAGTTGCGGGTGGTGCGCAAGCGTCGCGAGGGCAAGCACATTTACTATGCGCTGGACGACGAGCATGTGCGCGATCTGTTCGCCCGAGGGCTGGAGCACGTGCGGCACGAATGATAACTCGCGAGTAAGTGTTCACTCTTGCGAAGGTTTGAAGTCAATTCACTGGTAACATCGGCTTGGTTCAGCGAAACCGTGCCTGATCAAAAGCGCGATTCGGAACCTTCGCAAGGATAGGCTGAGCAATTACATCCGCGATACATGACTTTGGTCAATCTCGTGTCACGCATTACGCATCACGTATCACTACAGAGTTGGTTCGATGACGGATAAAACGGAGAATGTCAGCTTAAGTATCAAGGGTCTTGACTGCACCGAGTGTGCGCGCACGCTGGAGCAGGGTGTGGCGGCGATGGGTGGCGTGCGCCGGGCAGAGGTCAATTTCACCCTGGCCCGGCTGACGCTGGATTTCGACCCGCAGGAGACGGACGAGCGGGCAGTCGCTGCGCGGGTGCGCGAGCTGGGCTACGACGTGGAATCGCCTGAGCGGGAGCAGCGCGGTCTGTGGGCGACTATACGCCGGTATCAGGGCGGGGTGCTGGCCGGTACTGCTGGCGTGTTGATCGTGTTGGCCTTTGCGTTGCGCTTGGCGGACGTGCCGGACGTGGTCAACCGAGTCCTCTTTGTCGCCGCCACCGTCGCCGCGGGCTACCCCGGCGCGCGGGCGGCGTGGGCGGCCCTGCGCACCGTCCGCACGCTGGATATGAACGTGCTGATGACACTGGCGGCGGCGGGCGCTCTGGCCATCGGCGAGTTAGAGGAGGGCGCGGTGGTGACGTTCCTCTTCGCGCTGGGCAATTTGCTTGAGGGCTACACCCTCGACCGGGCGCGCGCTCGCCTCCGCGCACTGATGGACCTCACGCCCCTGCAGGCCACCCGCCTTCCCCCTCTATCTTCCCCCCCGCATCCTTCGACTTCGCTCAGGACAAGCGCGGGGGAGCCTGCCCTGAGCGCGAATGCAGAGCATTCGTTGTCGAAGGGGACTGAGGGGGGGCGAGAAGAGGTGGTCCCCGTCGAAGTCCTTGCCATCGGCGACCGCGTCGTCGTGCGGCCCGGCGAGCGCATCCCGATGGACGGCCAGGTGCTGGAGGGGGAATCCGCCGTCAACCAGGCCCCCATCACCGGGGAGAGCATGCCGGTGGAGAAGGTTCCCGGCGACGAGGTCTTTGGCGGGACGGTCAACGGCAACGGCGCATTGGTGATCGAGGTGACGCGCCTGGCGCAGGATAACACTCTCGCTCGCATCATCCAGATGGTGGAACAGGCACAGGCACAGAAGGCCCCCTCGCAGCGCTTTGTCGATCGCTTCGCGCGGGTCTATACGCCCGTGGTTGTCGTCGGCGCGCTGCTGATCGCCGCCGTGCCGCCGCTGGTAGGGCTGGGGGCGTTTGTTGACTGGCTCTACCGGGCGCTGGTGTTGCTTGTCATCGCCTGCCCCTGCGCGCTCGTCATCTCCACGCCTGTGACCATCGTCAGCGGCATCGCCCGCGCCGCGCGGGCCGGGGTGCTGATCAAGGGCGGGGCGTATCTGGAGCAGGCCGGCGCGCTGCGCGTCGTCGCTTTTGACAAGACCGGCACGCTGACCCAAGGGCGGCCAGTGGTTGTAGCCGGCCGCTGTGGAGACCACGAGGATGGTGCGAGTCCCGAGGCGTGCCCCAACTGCCGTGACCTGCTGGCGATGGCGGCGGCGGTCGAATCCCGCTCCGAGCATCCTCTGGCGCAGGCCATCGTCGAGCAGGCGCGGACATTCGGCGTCGACGGAACCTATGCGTCGGCCGAGGCGGTGGAAGCGCTTGCAGGGGTAGGCGTGCGCGGGCGCGTCGTCAGCCACGACGTCACCGTCGGCAGTCACGCCCACATCCATGGCGACACGCACGCAGCCTCATTTTGCAATGAGGTGGCCGAGGCGACGGCCAAGGGGCAGACCATCGTGCTGGTCGAGGACGCGTGCTGCGGGCGGCAGGGGTACGTGGCCGTGGCCGACGCGCTACGGGAGACGGCTCCGCAGGTCATCGCCGAACTGCGGCGCGCGGGCATCCAGCGCACGGTGATGCTCACTGGCGACAGCGAGGACGCGGCCCGCGCCATCGCCGCCCAGGTGGGCGTGGACGAGTTCCATGCCGGTCTCCTGCCGGAGCAAAAGGTCGAGGCGGTGGAGGGGTTGCTGGCGCAATACGGCCAAGTGGCGATGGTGGGCGATGGCATCAACGACGCGCCAGCCCTGGCTCGGGCCAGCGTCGGCATCGTGATGGGGGCTGCCGGGAGCGACGCGGCGCTGGAGACCGCCGACATCGCGCTGATGGGCGACGACCTGACCAAGCTACCCTTCACGATACGGCTGAGCCGCCGGGTGCTTTCCATCATTCGCCAGAACATTGCCTTCTCGCTGCTGATCAAGGCGGTATTCTTGGCCTTAGCCCTGGCGGGCGCGGCGACGCTGTGGATGGCCGTCTTTGCCGACATGGGCGCCTCGCTGCTGGTCACCCTCAACGGCATGCGCGTATTGGGCTATAAGGATGGGACGCAGATTAACGCTGATTAACGCTGATGTTTACGTTTTTGTGCAAGGAGGGGATTATGGCTTTCAAGCACACGGATATTACAGAGCTGATCATCAAGGCTTTCTACAAGGTCTATGGCGCGCTTGGTTATGGTTTCCTGGAGAGGGTCTATGGGAATGCGATGGCGATCGAGTTACGAAAGTTGGGTCTCGATATCGTGCAAGAGGCGCGTATTGCGGTTTACTACGATCAGGAGGTCGTGGGAGAATATTTTGCCGACTTGTTGGTAGCTGACGCTGTGATTGTTGAATTGAAGGCTGTAAAGAGATTGTTGGAAGAACACGAGGCTCAGTTGCTCAATTATCTCAAGGCAACGCCATACGAGGTTGGTCTCTTGCTCAACTTTGGTCCCAAACCAGAGATCAAACGCAAAGCCTTTGACAACGCTCGTAAAGGCTCAATGGATTGGGTCAAAAGATCAACCGTCTGAGAAACCATAAAAAATCTGCGCCATCTGTGTTTATCTGCGTCCAAAAAGACTATGCTATACCTAGTAGCCACACCAATCGGGAACCTGAGTGACATCACGCTGCGCGCGCTGGAGACGCTGCGCCAGGTGGACGTGATCGCCTGTGAGGACACGCGCAAGACCGGACGGCTGCTCAAGCATTTCGAGATCGAGAAACCAAAGATCGCCTTCCACGAGCACAATGAGCGTCAGGCGACGGCGCGGGTCATGTCGATGATCGAGCAGGGCCAGTCGGTGGCGCTGGTGACCAACGCGGGCACCCCTGGCATCTCCGACCCTGGATTCACGCTGGTGCGGCGCGCCATCGAGGAGGGTGTGCCGGTGGTGATGATCCCCGGCCCCAGCGCGCTGGTGATGGGATTGGTGCTTTCGGGGCTGCCGTCGCACAGCTTTACCTTCCGCGGTTTCCCGCCGCGCAAGCCCGGCCCGCGGAAAAGATTCCTCGAGGTGGATGCAGACTCGCCGCACACGTTGGTCTTTTACGAAAGTCCCTATCGGCTGAAAGCGTTTTTGCAGGATGCGATCGAGGTGTTCGGCGACCGCCAGGCAGCGCTGGCGAACGAGCTGACCAAGCTGTACGAGGAGGTGCAGCGCGGGACGCTCTCCGAGCTCCTGGCCCTCTTTGAGGAAGAGGAGCCGCGAGGCGAGTACACCGTCGTCATTGCGGGGGCAGCGTGAAAACCTTGCAGTTAACCCACGGCCGGTTGCGGCTGCCCGTCTTTTTGCCCGACGCGACTCTGGGCGTCGTCCGCTCGGTCGATAGCGCCGACCTGGTTCGCTGCGGCGTGCAGGGTGTGGTGATGAACACGTTTCACCTGATGCAGCACCCCGGCTCCTCCACCGTGCAGGCGCTGGGCGGGTTGCACGCGATGAGCGGCTGGCAGCGGCCCATCGTCACCGACTCGGGCGGCTTCCAGGCTTACTCGCTGATCCGACAGAATCCCAAGAACGGCAGCCTGACCAGTAACGGCATCACCTTTCGGCCCGACCAGTCCCGCCGCAAGTTCACCCTCACGCCGGAAAAGAGCGTCCAGCTGCAGATGAGCTACGGCGCCGACGTCGTCGTCTGCCTCGACGACTGCACGCACGTCGACGCCCCGCTGGGGACACAGCGCGAGTCGGTCGAGCG
>CAZWPV010000175.1:0-6245 GCA_964635485.1 uncultured Anaerolineales bacterium | reverse complement strand
TTGACCAGTTGCAACTGGTTAGTGACCGCTCAAGCACATAATTCGAGACTATGTCGAAAAAGCGTTTGGGAAAGCCATGGCATTTTTGTACTCACCTTATGCCATCCCCCTGTTCGTAGCTGCCGCAATAGCGGCCGCGCTTGCCTACTACGCCCTGTGTAGGCGAAAACAGGCCGAAGCCCTCATTTTCGGCCTGACGATGATCGCCCAGACCCTAACCTTGCTCTTCTACGGCTTGACCACGTCGGGGGCAAATCTGGAGACTGCCTACCTCTTCAATCGCCTCAAGTACATCGGCGTGCTGTTGGTGCCCCCTTTGTGGGTTATCCTGGCGCTGCAATACACGCAACGCCAACACCTCCTCACGCGCCGCAACGTGATTCTGCTCTTCCTGCCGGCAGTGGTGATTTTCCCCATCGTCATGACCAACCCGCTCACCGAATGGTGGTGGATCGGCATAAAGATGCTCACACTCAATGGGGTATCTGCCGGCGTAACGAGCGAGTCGACGTCCCTGCTCTACAAACTAAACCTTGTCATACTCTATAGTTACATGGCCTGGGGATTGGTACTGTGCGTCATACACTTCATCCGGCACAAGGAACGCATCTATCGCTCACAGACAACGCTGATGATCATCGCCGGCGCTATACCCGTGGTGGGCAACATAATCACCCAAGCGATCCGGCACCTCAACCTGTTCCCCTGGGGCCTCGACTCTCCCTTGTTTTCGTTGAGCGGTGTGTTGGTGGCCATCGCCATCTTCCGCTATCGCTTTCTGGACATCGTGCCGGTCGCGCGGCAGGTCGTCGTCGATCAGATGCCGGAAGGCGTCATCGTCATCGACGCCAAGGGGCGAATCGTAGACGCCAATCCGGCCGCTCAGGCGATGTTGGAGACGTCAGCAGGCTCGATCATTGGGCAGTCGTTGCCTGAGGCCACACAAATCCCGGAACTACAGCAGGCCTTAGCCGAGATCACCCGGAGCGGGAAAAATCCGCAAGACAACCGCGATGTCGCTCTCAGCACGCAAGATGGCGAGCGCGTCCTCTCGTTGAGCGTTACGCCGCTCAGGCACAAAGCATCCGAACCGGTTGGGCAGATCATCCTCCTGCGCGACATCAGCGAACAGGTAGCGGCGCGACGAGAGCTGGAGGCCCTGTACCAGCAAACGGAACTGGAACGCGAACGTCTGTCGCTGGCGATCAGGACTGCCACCGATGCGATCGTCTTGCTCGATACACAGGGAACAGTCCTGGCCAGCAACCCTCCCGCCAGGCAGATCCTCAAAGCGCAGCAGAGCGACCGGTTTCCAACTAGCGTGCAAGAGTTCCTCAGCCAAATTGAGACGGTGGCCGGAGTCGCCAAAGCGGAAGTCGATATCGGCGAGCAGACCTTTCACATCGTCGCCGCCCTGATCCCTGGCACCGGGCTGGTCCTGACGATGCACGACGTGACTCACTTTAAGCAACTGGCACGCTTGAAGGACGAGTTCGTCGCCACCGTCTCTCACGACCTGCGCTCGCCGCTCAACGCCATCCTGGGGAACGTAGAGATCGCCCAAGAGAAAAGCTTCCCAGAGGAGGAGCGACTGGATGCCCTCAAGCAAGCGGAGAAAACCGTGTATCACATGGTCGAGATCATCCAAGACCTGCTCGACCTGGCAAGGCTCGAAGCTAACATCCCGATTGAAATGACGACACTACAATTGGATGAGCTGGCTCGTGAGGCTGCCGAACGCCTGAGACGGACCGCCCTGACCAAGGGACTCCACCTCCAGCATGATCTGGATCGACACCCCCCCATAGAGGCCAACCGCCAGCTCATCGCGCGGGTGTGGCAAAATCTGATCGAAAATGCCATCAAATACACAGAAGAAGGAACGATCATCGTCAGGGTCAAGGCTGTGGAGAACCAGGTTATGGGACAGGTTATTGACACAGGCGTGGGCATCTCGCATGTCGATCTACCCTACGTATTTGACAAGTTCTTCCGTGTCAGGCACCCCAAGATACAAGAGACCACTGGGACAGGCCTGGGGTTAGCGCTGGTCAAGTCCATCGTCGAGAAGCACCGGGGCCAAATATGGGTGGAGAGTGAACTGGACGTAGGAAGCACGTTTACCTTTACCCTTCCGCTCTAGATCGAAAAGCCCCGGCGAAGGGCGCTGGGGCCTTGGATTTAGAGAACGCCAACGTCAGGAGAGAGCACGCAACGCCTCCAGCAACGCCTCAAACTCCTCCCGGCAATCGCGGCAGCGGTCCAGGTGATCCTGCACCAGGGGCATCGCCTTGGCGGCATCCTTACCCGCCAGTTTCATCTCGACGAAACGATCCAGTTGATCCAAGCACTCGTCGCACCCGATCTCATCCGGGCGGGTGGAGAGCACGACGCGCACCATTTGTTTGAGGGCTGCTGGCTCAAGATTCATGCACACAAACCTCGCATAGGTCAGACGCGGCGGAAAGCCCGCCTCTTACTTCGCTCATGCCTCAAACGTCTCCATCAAATCTTCCATCGATACCCCCATAGCGAGCATCCGCCGTTGCAGCTTTTGGCGGGCATCGTACATAAGCTTGTAGAGCGCATTGCGGTTGGTGCCCATCCGGCGGGCCACCTCTTGCAAAGGCATTCCTCCGAACACCGCCGCCACCACCGCCTGGCGCTGGCGCTCGGTCAGCTCCTCGTCGATCACCTGCCGCACCATGTCGAGCATCATCTGCTGAGTTGTGCGCTGCTCGGGAGAAGGGGCGGAATCGGCCAATATGGCCGGCGTAAAGTCACCTTCGTCGTACTGGGTCACCAGGTCTTGCAAGGAGATATTCTGCCAGCGCCGGCGGCGTAGTTCGGTGAAGGCCACGTGGATGGCGATCTTGTACGCCCAGGTGGTGAAACGGCTCTCGCCACGGAAGGAGTCCAAGCCATCCAGAATCTTGAGCAGCGCCTCCTGGGCAAAATCCTCCCGGCTTTCTTCAGTGACGTTGGGCAGCGCACGGCGGAGGCCACGCATCAGTAGCGCGCGCAGATCGGCCAGGGCCTCTGCCTGCCCCGGCCCACGCAGCGCGTCGAGCCACTCCTGGTTCGTGCGATCAGCCATAGCGCAATTATAGCACCGGCCTAACTCCCGGACAAACTTGATTGCGTGGATGGTTTATCTTTGAATCAGGAAATGCCCCTCTCCTAGCCCCCATATGCGCGAACTTGAGGTGAGGTGGAGGAATACCAGTGAATGGTTATGCAAAGCAGATACTCAGGGATAAGGGCAGGTTCGATAATCAGCGCCCAGGATCAAGCGCATGCCAAACTCGGAGGAACCTCCAGGCTGATGGACCACCTGGTTATCGGGGATATCGAACACCTGCTGTAGATAATCGACCCCGCTACCTTTGGCGCTCGTTGTAAACAGAATCAACTGGGTCTGAGCATAGTCCCGTCGATCCGGCTCGCCGACCACCGCCGAGAACCCAGCACGATGCATCCGGTCGGCAGCCAGCAGATCCCAGCCCTGATTCGACGTCCCATTCCAAACCTCGACCGGCTTGTAAACGTATCTCAGGCGGCCCTCAGGCATAGGGGCCATCGCCTCCGCCACGATGGGCTGAATGGCCTCCCAGCGAGGGAGGAAGACGTGCCCGCCGTAGGGCGTCGTCCACGGCGTCACCTCGTCGGCGCCAATGTTGTAAAAGCGCACGCTTTGATCCTCCAGGACGAAGGCCACGCGCGCCAAGTCCAAGATATCCTCGAACGCCAGGTCCGTCTCCACCACGTCGTGTCCCTGCTCCCACAGAGACGGGATTTGGGCGAGCGTCATCTCGTCCCGCAACTTGTGCCAGAGTGCCTGCAAGACCTGCTGCTGGCGGCGCTCGCGGGAAAAGACGCTGGTAGTCATCCGCGTGCGGGCATACCATAGAGCAGTCTCCCCATCCACATGATGCACCCCAGGCTCCAGAGTCAGGATAGGGTACTCCCCGTCCTCATCCGGGTAGGGCCAATAGTCGCTGATGCCGCAGTGAACGGGAATATCTATCCCGCCCACCGTGTCCACGATGCCGATCAGGCCATCGAAATTGGTGCGGGCGTAGTAATCCACCCGGATGCCCAGGTTGTACAACAGCGTATCACGCACCAGGGCCGGCCCGCCGTCCTCGTATCCATAAATCTCTCCATAGTAGTCGGCAAAATTGATCCGGCTCATCCAGAAGCCGGGCACGTAAACGTACAAATCGCGCGGGATGGAGATGATGGAAACCACCCCGCGGTCGCGCTGAATGGAGACGACGTGCACGGCGTCGGTGTGCCACTCTGACCAATCCGGTCGCTGGTCGCTGCCCAAGACGACGATGTTGATGGCGTCGGCGGCGACCGGGACAGGCTGGACGGGGGCGGAGATGGGAAGCGTGGGGGTCACCGTCGGCTCGACCGCGGGAAAGGGCAGCGGGACGACGAGGTCGGTAGATCGAGGCGTGGGAGAAAGCGTGGGGAGAGACGTGGGAAGGAACGTGGGGGAAAACGCGGGCGAAGGTGTACCGGACGACGTGCCGGTAGTGCTGGGAGTGGCAGAGGGAACAGACGCCGTTGCAGTAGAGAGAGTAGTCAGAACAACCGGATCGTTGTGAAACCTGGCCGCAGCGACTAACGCCGTTGGGACCGAGGTCAGAGATTCTCCGCGCGCCTGGGACCCAACCCGGGTCGTGAACAACGCCCCCGCCAGGAGCGACGGTACCAGCACCAGCACGAGCAGCCGTACGGCCATACGCCGCAGCAGCCTATGCAGAACCGCATAAACGCGGCTATTTTTCAGACGAGCCTTCAACCCAATATCGTCGGGAACTGACACCTCCGGTTGAACAGCTTCTTTCGATGGAGCTGATTTGGGCACGAACTCGGCCCACCGCTCGGGCCTGTAGACCCGGTGAGCAGAAATCACCTCCTCCAGTCCGGCCTTGGCCTGCTCCGATAGATACCGGCTCTCGATATAACCGCTCACGCGCCTGGCAACGTCACCCGCTAAAACTCGATCCTCTCCGGAAAACTCGCGTCCCTGAGTATAGGAGACGTACACGCGCCCCACTACGTCACCGCGGGCGACCAGGTCCTCCACGATCCGAGACGGCAGATCGAGCGCCTCGGCCTCACCGCAGACCACGCGCTCACCACCGCCGATACCTTCAAACTCGATGGCGACCACGCACGCATCTGGGTGCTGTACGGCTTGCGGGACACGCTCCGCTACCCACTGTAACAGCTCGGGGACCGGTGGCTCCGACTCTATCATTCGTCCCACGTCGTTCAGGCAGCGAATCTGCTTGATGCGCCTGCCCGCAATAGACTCGGCCTGCTTCTGTTCAGAGATATCAGTCACCACACTGGCCAGATAGAGCGGTTTCCCATTGCCATCGCTGATGAGAAAAATGCTCTGCATCGTGGGGACAACCCTGCCCCGCGTCGTGACAAGCGACAATTCCCCGACCCATTGCCCCTCGCGCAGAGCAGCAGGCAGGATCTCGGTCTGCACGCGCTCGCGCAGCTCGTCGGGGTAGTAGGACAAGATCGATTTACCAAAAGTATCCTCCGGCCTGCCCTCGCCGAGGATGCTGCAGAGTGTGGGGTTAACATAGATGAACAGGCCGCCCTCCAGCGTAATCCACCCTATACCTTCAGGGGCGTCGGCAAATTGACGCAGGATGTTGGTTTCCTCGAGCAATCGGACGCTCCGGATAGCATTGGCGATCTGGCCGGCCAGATCTATGAGCAGGATTTCGTCCTCGCGGTTGAGCGCGCCGGCTGTATCGCTCAGCACGTCCAGCACGCCCAGCACCTGATCGCGTGACTTGATAGGCACGGCCAGCTCCCCCGCGACGTTGGGCAAATCGGGATGGGGTGTCCACTGGGGGTGCGTGCACACATCGGGGGTCAGAACGGGTCGACCAAGAAGTAGCGCATCGACGATATTCCCCTTGGCGTCGGCCAACCTGTGGTCAACGCCTCCCTCCTCCTGGCCACACGCTGCGATGAGGATCAGCCCATTCGAATCGGGATCGTGACGGAAGAACTGCACGTGGTCATAGCCAAGGCGCTCTTTGACCACACTCACAATGCGGCGATAAAGCTCATCCAGGTTGGTGGCAGCGGTGATCTCCTGAGCCATCTCGGCAATGAGGTGCACCTGGTGAGCGCGACTCTGATACACTTTCTCGCGCTCCGAGGCTTTGCGCTCGGAGATGTCGCGGACAATGACCGCTATG
>CAZWPV010000174.1:0-6260 GCA_964635485.1 uncultured Anaerolineales bacterium | reverse complement strand
GTGCAGGACCGCATCTGGATATTGGCCGTCTACCTTCTGCTCTCCCTGTTGTTGCTGGCGCGCATGGCCTACGTGAGGAACCGTGCTCGTTGGCGCAAGGCGGGCACGGTCCTGCCGCCCTATCTCGGCCTGGATGTGGGCCGGGTTGTCTTGCTGGTCGTCGCGCTGCTGGTTCTGGTCGTCTGGGCCACACCTGCACTGGTCTCCTCCGCCGTGCCCGTCTTCGAGCAGGTGTGGGAGTTGGTCATCCGCCCCTTGGAGCCAGTGGGCGAGTTCCTGGGCAATGCCTTCGCGTCCTTTGGAGGCGAAGGGCGCGGCACGGGGAGCTACTACGGTGCGTCCCTTGCCCTGGGCCGGGGGACCGCACTTGGCGATGCGCCGATGCTACACGTTTGGACGCCCTCCGTCTCTCCCCCCGCAGGCGTGCGCTACTATTGGCGCGCTCGCGTCTATGATCGTTATGCCAGTGGCCAGTGGGTTGGCACGTTCGCCGATACACAATCCATCCAGCCTGCCGGTCTTGATCCTGCCCTCGATCCGCAGTTACCCGAGGGGCGTCTGGCGGCGTCCTTCATATTCACTCCCACCGTCGACCTGGTGACCCTCTACGCAGCCCCGCAGCCCTTGTGGGTCAGTCGGCCTGCTCGGGCCGACCTGGCCTACAACCCCGACGGCACTACGGATCTCGCGGCCTTGCATGCCACGCCTCGTGTGAGCGCCGGAGAGGCCTACGCGGCTCGATCCTCTCTCAGTGCGGTCACGATTGCGCAACTGCGCGAGGCAGGCACCGATTATCCGGCCTGGGTCACCGAGCGGTACTTGCAACTGCCCCCTGCTGTCACCCCTCGCACTCGGGAGTTAGCCCGTGAGATCGCCACTGGCCTGGGTAATCCCTACGACATCGCCGCTGTCGTCACCAACTACCTGCGCGCCAACATCGAGTACGCCGAGACCGTCACCTCTCCCCCAGAGGGTCAGGAACCTCTAGACTATTTCCTGTTCGACTCGCGCCAGGGCTTTTGCAACTACTATGCCTCTGCTGAGGTCATCCTTTTGCGGTCCCTCGGCGTTCCCGCCCGTCTGGCTGCCGGCTTCGCCCAGGGTACACGCCAGGGGCAGAGCGGTGTATACGTGGTGCGCCAGCGCGACGCCCACGTCTGGCCTGAGGTCTACTTCCCCGGCCTGGGTTGGATCGAGTTTGAACCCACCGTCTCACAGCCTCCTCTCTCCCGCCCCTCTGGTGAGGAACAGCCGCAGGCCGAGGCGGGGGCACCTGTGCCCGGCGAGATTGAGGAAGAGCCACGCGAGAGGGACGATCGATTCGAGGATCGCTTGGAGGAGATCTTGGCCTTGGGAGAAGAACCGTCCGCTGCTCCCTCCGCGGCTCAGCGACTCAGGCGGACGGCCAATTGGGCCTTGCCCCTGGCCCTGGGGTTGGGACTGGGGGTGCTCGCCTGGCGCATCGGCCGTCGGCGCGGGTTGCCTCCTCTACCCGTGTTGCTGGAGAGTAGCCTGCGACGCTACGACGCTAAACCGCCCTATCTCTTGCACTTGTGGACGATCTGGGCCACGCAATCGCTTTTGGGGCGCGCCTACCTGGCGCTGAACCGGGCCCTGGTTCGCCTGGGTGCTCCTCCCGCTTCCTCGGAGACGCCGGGCGAGCGTGCCGCGAAGCTGGCCCGCTTGCTCCCTGCTGCCGCCATTCCGATCCAGCGTTTGCTGGCCGAGTACCACGCCGAGGTCTATGGCCCTCGCAGCGGGGATGAGCGCGTCGCCCAGCAAGCCAGCCGCACCATACGTGCCCTATCCTGGCGGACTGTTGTCAGCGCCAGAGTGGATCTTTTGCTCCACCCCTTGGCCTTTGTGGTCCGTCGCCTGACGGCTTCTCATCACAGCCGTTGGTGAAACCTCCGGGGGTTCAGCGCGCTGTTCAACCCATCGGCCGGCAGGTTCACCCGATGCCGAAAAAGATCGGGGTCAGCGTCACTAAGGCAGCCCCTCGCCAATGCCGACGAAGGTGAAAGCTGCCTCCAGGATGACCATGCCGCCGATGTCACGGTTATTTCGGGGCCGAGAATCAGCTTGGCCCATGCCAGGTTCGCCCCGGTCGAAGAGAGTTCTCGGGACTATATCAAGTCGCTCAACTCGGCAATACACGATAGAACGATCACTCGGCGACTGATTTTAGGTAACCTCCCTGGGTAGGGCAACTGGGTGGGTTGCACTCTGGCCTGTGTGGTGTTATACTCAGCCCCCAGGAGGAGATAGATGGTGCATCAACGGCAGCGTGTCTTTTCTATCCTGGCAGCGGCAATGCTGCTGCTCATCGCCTGCACCCCTCAGATCGTGACCGTCCCTGTGACGATGCCGCCGGAGACTGTTGTGGTCACTGCTACGCCCACCCGCACGCCTCGTCCTACGCCGCTGGGGCCCAAGGAGCTCACTATCTGTGTGGTCGGCGAGCCTGACACCCTCTATCTCTACGGCGGCTCCCAGGTCGAGGCTACTCAACACGTTATGGAGGCGCTCTACGACGGCCCCATCGACTACCGGGACTATGTCTATCATGCGGTGCTTCTCCAGCGATTGCCCAGCCTGGCCGATGGCGACGCGATCACGCGCACCTTGCGCGTGCGTGCGGGCAGCACGGTGGTCAATGCCGCCGGGGAGGTCGTGTCTCTGGCCGAGGGGATGCTCATTTATCCAGCAGGTTGCCGTACGGATGAGTGCGCGGCCGAGTTCGATGGCGAGCCGTTGTTCATGGAGAGACTTGAAGTGACGTTTCTGCTTAGGGAGGACGTCACTTGGTCCGACGGCGAACCGCTCACGGCCCATGACTCCGTTTTTGCCTTCGAGGTGGCATCCGATCCTGCCACGCCTGGCCGTCGCTATCTGACGGAACGCACAGCCCGATACTACGATCAAGGCGACTGGCGCATTAAGTGGATCGGACTGCCTGGCTTTATCCCCTCCGATTACTTTTTGAACTTTTACGCCCCGCTTCCTCGCCACCAATTGGAGGAGCGTTCCCCTGATTCCTTGTTGAGGTTGGAGGAGACGCGACGTTCTCCCTTGGGTTGGGGACCGTTTGTGGTCGACGAGTGGGCGACGGGCGAATACATCGCACTCTCGCGCAACCCAAACTACTTTCGCGCCGAC
The DNA here is from genome assembly GCA_964635485.1 of uncultured Anaerolineales bacterium. GTDB lineage: Bacteria > Chloroflexota > Anaerolineae > B4-G1 > B4-G1 > JAFGED01. The sequence continues at coordinate 3,101 of CAZWPV010000174.1, read as the reverse complement.
GATGGGCTGCCGCTGCTGGATCGCGTGGTGTTTCGCTTCGCGTCGAGTGGGTCGGAGATGTTATCTTACCTCCTTTCGGGCGAGTGCGACGTCGCGACCCACGATGCCGAGTTCGACTCGCTTATGCCGACGCTGGCGCAAGTGGAGGAAAAGGGGCTGCTGAGGTTGATCGCAACGCCCAGCGATCATTGGGAACAGATTGATTTTGGCATTACGCCGATCAGCGACTATCGGCGGCCAGACTTTTTCGGTGACGTGCGCGTGCGGCAGGCCGTCGCTCAGTGCATCGATCGTTGGGCCATCGTGGACGAAGTCGTGTATGGACACAGCATCGTGCCCGATAGCTACCTGCCGCCGATGCACCCACTCTATGCCGCCGATGAGCTTGCCTACTGGGACTATGATCCATTAGCCGGACAGGCGCTTCTGGAAGAGGTCGGGTGGCTTGACGAGGATGGGGATGGCGTGCGCGAGGCCCGCGATATCTCTGGAATCCGCGACGGCACGCTGTTCGAAGTGACGCTGCTGGTACGCTTGGAAGACAGGGTGGCTTCAGAGCAGGTCGCGCCGATCGTCAAGACCAATCTGGCGGATTGTGGTATCCGCGTCAACGTGGAGCCTATGTCGGGATGGGCGTTCGAAGCCGATGGGCCGGAGGGGCCGGTCTTTGGCCGCCAGTTCGATTTGGCCGAAACGACGAGGTACGTCGACGTCGTCCCCGTGTGCGAGCACTACCTATCGTCCGAGATCCCGGACAAGGGGCGCTGGCACGGCAGCAATGTCAGTGGCTACAGCAATCCCAATTACGACGCTGCCTGCCGAGCGGCGCTCCAGGCGCTGCCTGGCACCGCTGAGTACGAGATGTATCACAGGCAAGCGCAGGCTATCTTCTCCGAGGAGCTTCCTGCCGTCCCGCTGTTCGTGTGGCCCCGGATTGCTCTTGCGCGCCCGCACGTGTTGAACTTTACGTTGGACGCCACATCGCCGAGCGAGTTGTGGAACATCGAGTATCTCGACGTGGATGTGGAGTAGGGGGCTGATCCGGCACACCACATGGTTGAGGTTTATGCACGATCACAGTTCGGCTCCGGATACAGGGCGAGGGCTGATGGCCCAGGCTTTCACCTGGGGCGGTGTGTTGCTGCTCATCACGGGCGCTTTCCTGCTCTACCCCTACGCGGGTTCTCGCCTGGCTGTCTCTTCTCCCACGCCGACCGATGTTTCTCGGCCCGCGTCCCCTGCGCCCACCAGCACTTTGGCCCACACCCCCACACTCACGCCCACCTCAACACCGGGGCTTATCTCCACCGCCGCGCGCACGCCTACGCCGACCCCCGTGCCCGTCATCCCCGATCGCATCGTCATCCCGGCCATCGACCTGGATGCCCCGGTCGTGCCCGTCACCTGGACGATGATCGAGGTGGATGGACAGGAGCAACCGGTGTGGAATCTGCCAGAGATGCGCGCTGCCGGCTGGCACGAAACCTCCGCGCCGCTGGGCGTACCGGGCAACACCGTCCTCAACGGCCACAACACCACCAACGGCGAGGTCTTTCGCGATCTCTACAGGCTGGAGACCGGCGACGAGATCGTCGTTTACTCGGGCGAGACGACCTACGTCTACACCGTCACCGAGGTGCTGATCCTGCCCGAGGCGGGCCAGCCGCTGGAGGTGCGCATCGAGAACGCGCGCCATATCCAGCCCACCGAGGATGAGCGGCTCACGCTCGTCACCTGTCATCCGTACGGCAGCTTGCGCAACCGCCTGATCGTCGTCGCCCACCCGGTCGAGCGTGCGACGCCTGCAGCTGACTACTGTGATTACTGTGAGAGGTAGCAATGAGTGAAAAGTCCATGCTAAACATCCCCTTGGTCTCGCGAGTGCGCCGCAACCACGCGCTGGAGCACGCGACGATGAACGTTCTCGGAGAACGGTATAGGAATCTCAGGCTGGTGGCGCGCTCGTCGCCGTCGGGGTTCTACGTCTACGGCGACATGGATACCGAGGGGGTGATCGCGGCTGCGCAGGAGGGGTTGCGGCGACTGAAGGCGGGTCAGCGGCAGATGGCGGTTCACCCCACTTGCGGCACCAATCTGGCCGTCGCCGGCATATTGGCCGGGATGGGCGCCTTCCTGGCTCTCGGCGGTCTATCGAGGAATCGGCCCAAGGGTTTCCTGCGGAATCTCGCCCGCTTGCCGCTCGCCTGCGCCGCCGCTATGTTGGGGGTTCTCGCGGCGCAGCCGCTTGGGCCTCTCCTCCAGGCTCGCGTGACCACCCAGGCCGACGTGGGTGATCTGCGCATAGTCGACGTTTCACAGGAGCGACGAGCTGGCATCCTCGTTCACCACGTCCACACGGGGGGATAGATGGCAAGACCCGCGCCCACTTTTTACGTGTTTCACGGCGCTGATGAATTCACCCGCGCCGAGACGCTGGCTGATTTCAGGAGCCGCCTCGGCCCACCCGATACGGTGGATTTGAACACCACGCTTCTCGACGGGCGGAAGGCCACACTGGCCGAGTTGCGTCACGCCTGTGATACTATCCCCTTCCTGGCCGAGAAACGCCTCGTCATCGTCGAGGGCCTGCTGACGCAGGCCGCCGATCAGAAGGAGTTCCTGGACCAGCTGGCCGACTATCTCTGCCAACTGCCCGAGACGACTCGCCTGGTCTTTGTCGAGTCAAAGCCGCTGCCGGCCAATCATCCCATCCTTCAACTGGCCCGCAAGGATGAGGGGGGCTATGTCAAGCAGTTCGACCCGCCGGGCGCAAAGGCTCTGCCCGGGTGGATTGGTAAGCGCGTCCACAAGCACGGCGGCGAGATTGAGCCCCGGGCCGCCGCGCAACTTGCCGCCGTCGTCGGCGCCGACCTGCGCCTGCTCGACCAGGAGATCGCCAAGCTGGTGACCTACGTGGGCGCGGAGCGGGCCATAACGGGGGCCGATGTGGATGCGGTCGTGCCCTATGTCCAGGCCGCCATCGTCTTCGATCTGGTGGATGCCCTCGGCCGGCGCGATGGTCGCACTGCCGCCCAGACGCTCCATCGCCTGCTGGACGCGGGCGAGCATCCGCTGGGCCTGCTGGCGATGATCGTGCGCCA
>CAZWPV010000173.1:0-6263 GCA_964635485.1 uncultured Anaerolineales bacterium | reverse complement strand
ACAGGATGTCGGCGCCGAAGGCGAGCTGGAAGATGATGGGCGGCAGCGCCCAGGCCAGTTGGATGGTCAGATAGGTGCCGGGCTTCCAGCCGGAGAGGAGCCCGACGACCGAGGCCAGCCAGATCAGGATTGTCACTGAGGCCGAGATCCAGCGCGGCCAGGGTCGCAAGGGGACATCTGTTGGGGGGAGGCGGCGTGCCAGCCACAGCAGCCACAGCCCGGTCAGGAGTGTCTGCAGCACAAAGAAGGTGTATTCCTCGATCGGCACCCAGCCGATGGTGACCCCGGTGACGAGTTGGGGATCGTACCACCACACGCGGGTCGCCACCAGGTAATTGTCCCAGGGAGTGGTGTAGGCCAGAGCGACGACCACGTGGGCCGCCAGCACCAGCCAGGCGGGAAGGCCGTGCAGTCTATCGGGTAGTGACCTCTTGCGATAGGCGACGTCGTACAGCGTCAGGCCGATGATGAGCGCAAGGGGGATCGCAATAAACTGTGCCAGGAAGCCAAAGTAGGTCACTCTTCACTCCACCCTATTTCGGAGTGCCACGCCAGCGCGACGAGTATCCCCATAGCCACATAGCCGCACACCGCCGAGCCGGGCAAGCCCCAGAAGACGACCAGGCCCACGGTTTCCAGTATCCACGTCAGGGTATAGACTGCCAGCAGCGGTCGCTCGGGCAGCGTCTTGGGGCGCACGGCGGCCGTGATCAGCGCCCCGCCCAGGAACCAACCCAAGAAGTTGACGAATGGGATGCCAAAGTAGCCGCCGGGCTGATCCCACACCCACAGTTCCCACTGCACCATCTGCGGATCGAGAAACAGGTCCCACGCGGTGATGGCCAGCCCGCTGACGATGACGAAGGTCAATCCGGGCCGTTTCCCGCCCAGCCGCCACCCGATGGCCCACGCCGGGGGCAGCATCATCATCCATGCGGCCATGATCAGCAGCGGTACGTGGGCCACCTGGGGCTGCAGGCGGTCGGTGTAGTGGTAGTCGCCGAAGGGGATGCCGGTGGTCGCCCCCACGGCTTCGAGCGCCCACGACAGGACGAAGACGATGGCCACCGTGAGCAAGGTGCGCAGGATGGTCTGGTCGCGCGCCAGCAGGGCCACCGCAAGGCTGGCCTGGATCAATACATTCAGTGAGACGTGGAGATAGAGTGCCCGCTCGCCCCATATCAGGTTGGTGACGGGCAGCAGCAGCATAGAGAGCAGCCAGACGAGCAGGAGTAAGGCGGGCCAGCCGCGCAGCTCTTGCCACGTTTCCTGGGCTAGCTTACGCCATGGTCCCACTGACCTTGGTCTCCTGGGTGCCTATTGGGTTGGTGGGTTTGTAGGCCAGCGTCTTGGTGCGCCACCAGATGCCCGGCAGGCGGCGCAGCTTTTCCCATTGGCTGACGTAGGCCCGCCGGCTAAAGACGTCGCCGCCGTTGGCCTTGATGTCGTCGAGGATCGCCCAGTAGAGCTCTGCCGCAGCCGCGATGGCAAAGCGCCCGGCCGGGGTGAGGAGGGCGATGCCGGGAAGGGAGTTGGCGTATAGGCTGTGGACGCGGTCCATCTGGAAACAAAGGAAGGCGTGCCAGCGCTCGTCGATCTGCCGGGCGGCGATGTCCTTCTCGCTCAGGTCGAAGGCGGCCAGTTCGTCCAGGGGCAGGTAGAGCCGCCCGGCGCGCCAGTCCTCACCTACGTCGCGTAGGATGTTCGTCATCTGCAGGGCCACCCCCAACCGGACGGCGTAGGGTACCGCCTCCGGCCCGGAGAAGCCGACGATGTGCATCGCCATCAGCCCGACGGTGGAGGCTACGCCGTAGGAGTAGGCTGCCAGATCGGTGAAGGTGGCGTAGCGGACGGTCTCCAGGTCGCGAGCAATGCCGTCGAGTAGCTGTTCGGCGTACAACAGAGGGATGCGGTGCCGGGCGCGCGTGTCCGCCCAGGCCAAGGCCACCAGGTCGTCTTCCTGCGGGTTCATGCTCATGGCGCGCTCCCGCCAGACCTCCAAGGCGGCGTAGGGATTGCTCCTGGGGCGATCTATCAGGTCGTCGCTGACCCGGCAGAAGGCGTACAGGGCGTGTACCGAGTGGCGGATGGACGTGGGTAGCAGGGCAGAGGCTGTGTAGAAAGTGAGGCTGTGGAGCCGTGTGATCGTCTCGCAGCGCGCGTAGGCTCGTTCGACCTTTGCGGGGTCTACGTCTGGCGGGGCAAGTCGACCGGACGGAAGACTTTCCAATCCCTCGTAGGCCCAGGTCAGCAGCTTTTGTTCCCAGGAAGCGATGTTCATATTCACGCGATACCTCTAGGTGATTGGGCACTCTTTCGAGAGGCGCTCCTCGATTAATCGGGCCCCGATCAGCACGATGGGCACGCCGGTGCCGGGATGGGTGCTCGCGCCGCAGAAATACAGGTTCTTGTAGCGGCGATGGCGGTTCTGCGGGCGCAGGTAGCCCACCTGTGTAAAGTTGTGTCCCAATCCAAAGGCCGCGCCCCGCGCCAGGTTGAACATCTCCTGCCACTCGTGGGGCGTGTAGCTCACCTCGTGGGTGATGTGCGCCTCCACGTCGGTCACCCCGATCTTTGCCAGGCGCTTGAGGACGGTCTCTCTCGCGCGAGCTCGCAGCGCCTCGAAATCCTGTTCGACTTCCTCGTACAGGCAGCCCACGGGCACCAACACCATCAGGTCGTCGCGCCCGGATGGGGCGGCGGCCTGGTCGGTGCGGTTGGGCACGTGGATGTAAAAGCTCGGCTCCTCGGGCAGCGTGTGGTCGTGGAAGATGCGATCGAAGCTGGCCTTGTAGTCGCCGGCGAGAAAGACGTTGTGGTGTTCGAGCTGGGGATAGACTTTGTCCACGCCCCAGTAGAACATGATGGTGGAGCAGGTGAACTGCTTGTTCAGCATCTTTTTCGCCTCGGTGCGGTCGGGGAGCAGTTGATCGTAGACGTAGGGCAGATCGGCGTTGGCGATGATGATGTCGGCATGCATCTTGCCGCCGTCCTCCAAAACGACGCCGGTGGCTTGGCTGCCGCTCACCTCGATTTGCTTGACCGGGGTCTCGTAGACGAAGCGCGCGCCAAGTCCCTCCGCGATGGACGTCAGACTTTCGGTGATGCGGTACATCCCGCCGATAGGGAACCAGACCCCGTCGGCCAGCTCAGTGTACTGCAGCAGCGAGTAGGTGGCCGGAGCCTCGTAGGGGCTCAGCCCCAAATACATGTTCTGGAAGGTGAAGGCCGCCTTGAGTTTGGGGTTTTTGAAATAGTTGCCGATGTTGTCATAGTGCTTGACCAAGGCCTTCAGTTGGAACAGCAGGGGCAAGTTGCTGGGTTTGAACTCGTCGAAGAGGGTGTAAAAGTTCTGGCCCACGAACCGGTCGAGGGAGAGGCTCATGTGCCGGTGGCCTTCGACGAGATAACGTAGGAGGCTGCCGAACGCGCCGGGTTCGATGGCCTCCAGTTGCTGCTGCATCCAGTTGATGTTGGCCGATAGGGCGATCTCGGAGCCATCGTCGAAGCGCACGCGGTAGGTGGGGTCGATGAGTCGCAGATCCAGGTGATCCTCCATCCGCTCGCCCAAGTCGGCGTAGGTCGCGGCGTACGTTTCGGGCATGAGGAACAGGCTGGGGCCGACGTCGAAGCGGTGGCCGTCTTGAATGAGTTTGTTGAGGCGTCCACCGGGGACGGCGTTCTTTTCGAGCACGGTTACTTCGTAGCCTCTGCGGGCCAGTCGCCCGGCAACGGCGATGCCGCCGATGCCTGCACCGATCACGAGTACCGAAGTCATGGGGAACCTCCTTTAGTTGTGGTAATAAAACCTATCGGCGTCTGTAAAATTTAGAGGGATTTTACTACAAACGTTCGCTGTTGTCAAAGTATCCGGCGTCTCTGAGCATATTTCGAAAGAGCCTTGCCTGGTCCACGGCGTCTTGGAGGGCGTGGTGCGTCAGCTTGCGGGTGTCGCTGTAGCGGGTGGCGATGTGCCGCATGGTGGTCTCTTCCCACGAGATGCCCGCCATGCCCATGAAGAACGCCTTGATGTCGATGGCCGAGTGCCCAAAAGGGTTTTGGCCGATAGTGCGGTGAAAGTAGTCGTTGACGAACATCCAGTCGAAGGGGGCATTGAAGGCGACAAAGATAGGGCGCTGACCTTCCGGCACCTGCTCCTCGGCCCAGATCTCGAAGCGGGCCATGGCCTCGGCCGGCGCAAATCCACGTTCGGCCAGTGTCTCCATCGACAGTCCAGAGATGGATAGCGCCGACGGCAGAAAATTTTCGTTCACCGGCTGTAGCTCGACGTAGAAGGTGCGCTGTGGGTCGCACACCACGCACGCGCCGATGGACAGCAGCGAGTACTGGCTGGGGTTCGGCCCCGCCGTCTCGACGTCTACGGAGATGTAGGCTTCGTAGGATTCTTTCCAAACTGTGCTCAATGCGCGGGTTCCTCCTTGGCCTGGGCGTAGGCGGCCAGCGTGCGCTCACGCGCCCAGGCGTGATCTACGACGGGATCGGGATAATCCTGCCCGACGATGCAGCCGGACGAGCGCTGGGCATCCGGTGGCATCTCCCACGGCTCGTGGATGAAGCGGTCGGGTACGTTGGCCAGCTCCTCCACCCAGCGGCGCACGTAGGCGCCCTGAGGATCGTACTTTTTCCCCTGGGTGACCGGGTTAAAGACGCGAAAGTAGGGCGCGGCGTCGGTGCCGGTTCCGGCTGTCCACTGCCAGCCGCCGTTGTTGGCCGCCGGGTCGCCGTCGATCAGGTGCTGTATAAAGAAGCGCTCGCCCCAGCGCCAGTCGATCAGCAGGTCCTTGGCCAGGAACGAGGCTACGATCATGCGCGCCCGGTTGTGCATCCAACCGCTGCGCACCAACTGGCGTATCGCCGCGTCGACGACGGGATAGCCTGTGCGGCCCTCGCACCAGGCGGCGAAGGCGGCAAAATCGTTTTCCCAGGGGATCGTTTGCAGGTTAGGGCGAAAGCTGCGCTCCAGAACGTGCGGAAAGTGGTGCAGGATCGCCTGGTAGAACTCGCGCCAGATGAGCTCATTGAGCCATGTCTCGACGCCCTGATTGGCTTCTTCGTTCGGCGCCAGCTCGCGGGCAAGCCCGGCCATGGCGGCTGCATGGCGCGCCGAGAGCATGCCAAAGCGCAGGTAGGGCGAGAGGCGCGAGGTGCCGTTCAGGTCCATCCGGTCACGCGTCTCCGCGTAGCGGTAGACGGGCGGATCGTCGCTGGTCAGGAAGGCGTTCAGGCGGCGCTGTGCCTCAGCCGCGCCGGGGGGGAACGGTACGTCCGGCGGCAGCGCGGGTTCGGATGGGATCGGCAGGCTGGCGACGTCCGGCGGCGTGGCGATGCGTTCAGGTGCCGGCAGGATGTCCCCGAACTCTGGCGGTGGCAGCACTTTCCACTTGCGGCTGTACGGGGTAAAGACGACGTAGGGCGTGCCGTCGGCCTTGAGGACGGCGTCGGGTGGGTGAACGGTCAGGCCGCCGGTCAGGCGCAGCGGCAGTGTTTTTGCCACGCGGGCGTCCCGCTGTACGCCATAGGGCCACACGTCCGCCTCGGCGTAGATCGCCTCCGCGCCGGTCTCGATCAGCAGCGCGGCCAGCTCGTCGCGCGGCTCGCCCCGGCGGACGACGAGCGTGCTGCCTCGTGCGCGCAGGTCTGCGTCCAGCGTCCGCAGCCCGCCGAAGAGGAAGGCAACGCGCTTCTCGGCTACGCTGCCGCAGGCAGCCGTGTTCTCTGCCAGCAGGGTGGGGTCGAGCACAAAGACCGGTACAACCTGATCAGCGTGGGCCAGGGCGGCGGAGAGGGCCTGGTTATCGGCCAGGCGCAGGTCGCGCCGCGCCCACCAGATGGCGGTTGTCACTCGATGCCCACCCAGATCGCACCGTCTTCGACCTTGGTGGAAAAGACGGGCAGGGCCTTCTCCCGCGAGAGTGCGCCCAGCATCTTGCCCACGGCGGGCGGCCAGGGGCTCCAATCCTTCACGTCGCCGGTGCGCAGGTCGAAGGCGCTGTGGTGCCAGGGGCAGGTGATGAGGCCACCTTCGACTTTGCCCTCCTTGAGCGGCAGCCGCATGTGCGGGCAGGCGCTGGCGATGGCATAGATCTGGCCTTCTTCGTGGATGAGCAGGATAGAGCGGTCGTCGACCTTGACCACCTCCCGCTCACCCTCCGGAAGCTCGTTATCGGGAAGCACGTTAATCCACTTCATCTTGACCTCCTCCTTATCGTCCGGGGGTAACTTTTCAATAAAGCGGGCGGGGG
>CAZWPV010000172.1:0-6268 GCA_964635485.1 uncultured Anaerolineales bacterium | reverse complement strand
AAGAGGAAACCCGCTCCGCCGTGGTCGAGCGCGGCACGCTGCTGGTGGCCGTCTCCGCCAGCGGCTCTATCGAACCCCAGGCCAGCGTGGGCCTGACCTTTGAGACGCCGGGGCGGGTCGCCGAGGTGCACGTCAAGGTCGGAGACCGGGTCAAGAGCGGCGACGCACTGATTCAGCTCGATAACAGGCAATTGGCTTTGCAGGTCCATCAGGCTGAGGCGGCGCTGGCAGCGGCCGAGGCGCAACTGGCCCAGCTCGAGGTCGGGCCACGGCCAGAGGAGGTCGCGGCGGCAGAGGCCGATCTGCGCGCCGCACAGGCTCAGGTGAGCAGCGCCGTCGTCAACCTCGACCAGATCAAGGCCGGCCCCATCGCTTCACAGATCGCCGCCGCCAAAGCCCAGGTGGCCCAGGCCGAACTGCAGCACAAGCTCGCCTTGCTCAAATACGACCGGGTCAGGGCCATCGACGCCAAAGAGGAACAGATAGAGCAAGCGGCCTACGATCTCTACGCCGCCGAAAAGTCACTGGACGCTGCCCGCGCGGCGCTGGACGGCCTGTACGCCGGGCCTAACGCCGACGACCTGCGCGCAGCCCAGGCCAACGTCGAGGCGGCCCTGGCGCAGCAGGACGCGGCGCAAGCCCAGCTCGACCTGCTGCTGGCCGGAGCTACCGAGGATCAAATCGCCGATGCCAGGGCACAGGTCGAGCGCGCGCAGGCCGCACTGGAGCAAGCTGAACTGGCCCTGGAGCGCGCCACGCTGCGCGCTCCCTTCGACGCCACCGTCGCCAAGGTGAACGTCTCTGCCGGCGAGATGGCCCCCGTCGGCCTGCCGGCCATCACTCTGCTCGACGCTTCCGAATTCCAGGTCGCCATCAGTGTGGACGAACTGGACGTGGGAAAGCTGGCCGTGGGTCAGGCCGCCCAGGTGACGCTCGACGCCATCCCCGACGCCACCCTCGCGGGGACAGTCAAGCGCATCGCTCCAGCGGCCACCTTCGAAGGCGGCGTCGTCTACTACGACGTGGTCGTCACCCTGGAGCCCACCGATGTCCCCATCCGCGCCGATATGACGGCCAACGTAACCATCGTGATCGAGGAACTCGCCGACGCGCTGACCGTCCCCACCTGGGTGGTGCGCGTCGACCGCAGAACGGGACAGACGTACGTCAACCAGAGGATCGAAGGCGAAATAGAGCGTGTGGACGTGACGCTGGGCGTACGGCACGAAGGCGTCGCCCAGGTGCTCGACGGCCTCTCGGAAGGAGACGAGGTCATCTGGGTACAGGAAAGCCTCTTCGAGTTTGGAGGAGAACAATGACGCGCAAAACGCTCTACGTGATTCTGGGTGCAATCGCCATCGCAGCCGTAATCATCGTCATCGTCCTGCAGGCACAACGGACAACGCAGCCAACGGAGGAAGCCCGCCACGTCGTGGTCGAGCGTGGCACGCTGCTGGTGGCCGTCTCCGCCAGCGGCATCATCGAGCCGCAGGCTCGAGCGAAGCTGAGCTTTGAACAACCGGGATTGGTTGACGAGGTACTGGTGGAAGCCGGGGACACGGTCAAGAAAGGCGACATATTGACGCGGCTAGATACCGGGCAACTGGCGCTACAGGTGCGCCAGGCTCAGGCCGGCATGGCGTCGGCCGAGGTGCAACTGGCGCAGCTAAAGGGCAGCGCGCGGGCGGAGGAAATCGCAGCAGCGGAGGCCAACCTGCGCGCCGCTGAGGCCCGGGTCAGCAATGCTGCCGCCCAGCTCGACCGACTCAAGTCCGGAGCCACCGAGGCAGAGATCGCCGCTGCCGAGGCCGAACTCGCCGCGGCGATGGCGGAACAGAAAAAGGCCGAGGACCTGCACGAACTGACGATGACGTGCGTCACGTTCGAGTGGGGCGGCGTGGAAAGGACCATCTGCCCCGCCCTGGGCGCGCCGGAGGAGCAGGCGCGCTACAGCCTCGAAGCCGCCAACAAAGCGCTCGCCCTGGCCCAAGCCCGGTATGACGAGGTGCTCGCCGGAGCGAGTGCCAACCAGATTCGCGCCGCCGAGGCCAGCGTCCTGGCCGCCGCCGCGCAGCGGGACGCGGCAAAAGCCCAGCTCGACCTATTGCTGAGCGGAGCGACCGAGGCGCAGATCACGGCCACCGAGGCACAGGTCGAACAGGCGCGGGCCTCGTTGGAGCAGGCAGAGCTCGCGCTGGAGCTCGCCACGCTGCGCGCTCCTTTCGACGGCGTCGTCGCTGCGGTCAACGTCAAAGCGGATGAGATAGCGCCAACCGGGCAGCCGGCGATCACCGTGCTGGACACGTCCCAATTCCACATCACCGTCAGCGTAGACGAGCTGGACGTGGGGCGGCTATCCGAGGAGCAGGCCGTTGAGGTAACGGTCGAGGCATTCCCGAACGTCACGCTCGACGGCACAGTCGAAAGCATCGCCCCGGCGGCCACTTTCGAAGGCAGCATCGTCTACTACGAAGTCACCATCGCGCTGGACCCCACCGACCTCCCCATCCGCGCCGACATGACGGCCAACGCCACCATCGTGGTACAAGAGCTGAGCGACGTCCTGCTGATCCCCACCTGGGTGGTGCGCATCGACCGCAGGACGGGCCAGACCTACGTGGATAAACAGGTGGGGAGTCAAACCGAGCGCGTGGACGTGACGCTAGGCGCGCGCCACGAGGGCATCGCCGAGGTAGTCGATGGGCTCTCCGAGGGAGACGTGGTGGTGTGGATTCAAACCGGCCTATTTGCGCAATACTAACAAGGAGCCTTGAGTGGCATCGCCAGCGGTCATTGAACTGAACGACATCTGCAAAGTCTACCAGATGGGCGAGGTGGAGGTACATGCCCTGCACGGCGTCTCGCTGAAGGTTGAAGCAGGAGAGATGATGACCATCATGGGGCCTTCCGGCTCGGGCAAGTCCACCCTGATGAACATCATCGGCTGCCTCGACCAGCCCAGCGACGGCACGTACCGGCTGGACGGAAAAGACGTCAGCCGCCTCGAAGACGACCAACTGGCAGAGATCCGCAATCGCAAGATCGGCTTCGTGTTCCAGACCTTTAACCTGCTGGCGCGTACGACCGCCCTGGAAAACGTGATGCTGCCGCTGATCTATGCCGGCGCGGGGCGAACGGAGCGGCAAAAACGAGCACGCGAAGCACTGGAGTCGGTAGGACTGGCGGAACGCACAAGCCACATGCCGAACGAGCTCTCCGGCGGCCAGCAGCAGCGAGTGGCAATCGCCCGGGCACTGGCGAACAATCCAGCCATCATCCTGGCCGACGAGCCGACGGGCAACCTCGACAGCAAGTCAGGGGAAGAGGTGATGGCGATCTTGCAATGGTTGAATCGATACCGTGGGATCACGGTGGTGCTGGTGACACACGACCCCAGGATCGCACAGCACACCAGCCGGATCATACACCTGTACGACGGCCTGATCACCGAGGAGGAAGCAGTGGCCGAGCCCCTGATAGCCAATGCAGGAGGTTTGGGACTGTGAAGATTTTAGAAAGCGTCCGCCTGGCCTTCCGCGCCCTGACCGCCAACAAGCTGCGGGCTGCCCTGACGATGCTGGGCATCATCATCGGCGTCGGCGCGGTGATCACCCTGATGTCTGCAGGCGAGGGCGTTTCTATCTACATCGAGGAGCAGTTCCAGAGCATCGGCAGCAACCTGCTGTTCGTCGCCCCTGGCTCACGGGAGGAGTTTCAATCAGGCGGTGGCCCACCCGGAACAGGCAGCTCCACGGCAGAGCTGACCAACGGCGACGCCGAGGCCCTGCGCGACCCCATCCGCGCCCCCGACGTGGTCGCCGTCTCGCCGCAGGTCTACAGCATAGCCACCATCGCCACGGGCAAGCGCGACATGATCGCCCAAATACAGGGAGTGCCCCCGGAATACGCCGACATCCGCGATTGGCACCCGGAAATAGGCACGTTCTTCGATGAGGAGCACATGAACAGCCGGGGGCGGGTCGCCGTCATCGGAAAGGACGTGGTCAAAGAGCTGTTCCCCGAAAACCCATACCCGCTGGAGCAGACGATCAAGATCAACGACGTCCCCTTCCGCGTCATCGGCATACTGGAGAAAAAAGGGGGTTCGTCCTTCAGCAACGAAGACGAAAGCGTTCTCATCCCCCTGACGACGGCACAAACCCGCCTCTTCCCATCCCGCAGCAAATCGGGCGATTACCTGCTCGACGCCATCATCGTCCAAGCCGCCAGCGAGGATCGTATGGACGCCGCAGCGGAGCAGGTCGCCACCATCCTCCGCGAGCGGCACGATATTGACTTCCGGGACGAGGACGACTTTGCCATGCTCAGCCAGGCGGACATCATCGCCGTCTTTGGCGAGATCACGGACGTGCTGACGATTTTCCTGGGCGCTATCGCGGGCATCAGCTTGCTGGTGGGCGGCATTGGGATCATGAACATCATGCTCGTCTCGGTGACGGAGCGCACGCGAGAGATTGGTTTGCGCAAGGCGGTAGGCGCGCGGCGGCGAGACATCCTGTTGCAGTTCCTGGTCGAGGCCGTGGCACTCTCGGTATCCGGCGGCGTCGTGGGCATCATCCTGGGCGCTACCGGGGCGGAGATCATCTCCACTTTGGTCGAGGGCTTTCGCGCCATCGTCACGCTGGACGCAGTCGTGCTAGCGACGACCTTTTCGGCGGCGGTGGGCCTTTTCTTCGGCATCTACCCGGCCCGGCGCGCCTCGCTCCTCAATCCAATCGACGCGCTGCGGTATGAGTAATTCAGGATCTTGCGAAGGCTTGGTGACACGCCACACCCCGGAAAACCCTGATGGAGCCTTCGCAAGGTTTAGGGCCGACCTGATCCTGCTCGTCGTCGCCGTCATCTGGGGCAGCGCCTTTGTTGCCCAGCGCGCCGGGAACGAGCAAGTTGGACCGTTTACCTTCAACGTGGTGCGCTTCCTGATAGGCAGCCTGGTCCTGTCCCCTATCCTGATCTGGCAGCGGTTTCGCAAAGTTCCTTCCCCCACCCCATCCCGGAGGAGCAAGACATGGCGCAGCGGATTGCTGCTGGGGCTGCTCCTCTTCGGCGGCGCTTCACTCCAGCAGATTGGGCTGGTTACCACCACTGCGGGCAAAGGCGGCTTTATCACCGGCCTGTACGTCGTCATCGTGCCGCTGTTGCTGGCGCTGTTCTGGCGCGAGCGCGTGAGATGGAGCAATTGGGCCGGAGCCGGGCTATCCGTCGTAGGGATGTTCCTGCTCAACATCACCCTGCGAGAAAAGCTCCGCCTGAACCCCGGCGATATCTGCGTGCTGATCGGGGCATTCCTGTGGGCGCTACACGTCGTCGCCATCGGAAAAATCGCGCCGGGTCGGGATCCGCTGCGGCTGGCAGCAACCCAGTACCTCGTCTGCGCGCTGCTTTGCGCCATTCCGGCCTTGGTACTAGAATGGGAAACGTGGGGCGGCATACTCAAAGCAGCGCCTTCGATCCTGTACGCTGGCGTGCTTTCTACCGGCCTGGCTTACACAGGGCAGGTTGTCGCGCAGCGACACGCCCCACCCGCCGACGCGGCGATCATCATGAGCCTGGAATCTGTCTTTGCCGCGCTATCCGGCTGGCTGGTGCTGAGTGAGACGCTGACAGGCCAGCAATTGCTGGGCTGCGCGCTGATGTTCGCGGGGATGCTGCTGGCACAAGTCTCTTCGTTCCCACTTGCTAGGATTAAAAGGAGCACGACGACATGAAAACGATACGACTTGGGAAGACGGGGTTAGCGGTCTCCAGAGTGGGGTTCGGCGGCATCCCGATACAGCGCCTCACCGAGGACGAGGCGGTCAGAGTGGTGCAGCGCTGCCTCGACCTGGGCGTGACCTTCATCGACACGGCCAACGGCTACACGACCAGCGAGGAGCGCATCGGCAAGGCGGTCGCTGGCCGCCGAAAGCAGGTAGTCATCGCCACCAAGAGCGGCGGCAAAGACAAACAGACCGCCCTGGAGCATCTGGATCTGAGCCTACAACGGCTGAACACCGACACCATCGACCTGTGGCAGTTCCACGGCGTCAGCACCTTCGAGGCCTACGAACAGATTTTGGGGCCTGGCGGCGCGATGGAGGCGGCGCAGGAAGCGCTGGAAGCGGGCAAAGTCAGGCACATCGGCATCACCAGCCACTCGATGGACGTAGCGCTGAAGGCAGTTCCCAGCGGCCTTTTCGAGACGATCCAGTTTGGGCGCATTTAGCAGTTCGGGGAGGCAGCAAGGGCGAACAGATCATCAAATCGT
>CAZWPV010000171.1:0-6279 GCA_964635485.1 uncultured Anaerolineales bacterium | reverse complement strand
AGCAATACTGCTCAGCCTCTTGAGCAAAAATTAGGGGCTTTGGGTGTGGTGGGAGGCTTCACCTCCCACCACACCCAAAAATTTCTCCTCTATCCATGTTCAAGAGCCTTGCCAGGCATACGCCTGAGCAGTAACGATGAAACGACAAAACCGGCGCTCCTCATCGGTCTGGAGCGCCGGTATGCCTCGTCTTGCGGCCAACACGACTACCCAGACCCAGGGTCCGGCTTCTTGCTGGCCTTCTTTGCGGTTAGCGCGACTTGTAAGTCGCGGCCACGTCTCTGCTCATTACCCATCATCACTTCTCCCAAGTTCGCTCGAAACAAAAACGACTCTCCGACCTAGTCTGGAGAGCCGCTGCTCGCTGTTTGATTGCCGGGCAACAAAACTATCCAGATTGAGTGTCTGGCTTCTTGTCGCCCTTCTTCAAACCATCAAGCGGATTGCCCATCATCGAATTTCCTCGGAAACTTGTTGGCGGCACTATATCACGAAACGGGCGATTTGTCAAACGAGCGCGCCCACAGGTGAGCTTAATAGGGATTTGGCTTGTTCCGAGTCAAGACGACGACAACCACCGCAACGGCGCCTATCACGATGGGCAACAAGCACAGCCCACACGCGCCTGCGATGACCAGTAGTTCAATGATACCGACATTCGACATTGCTTTTCCTCCAAATTCGTAAGTGCTCACCCTTGCGAAGGTTTGAAGTCAATTCACTGGTAACACCGGCTTGGTTCAGCAAAACCGTGCCTGATCACAAGCACGATTCGGAACCTTCGCAAGGGTAGGTTGAGCAATTACCCAAATTCTAGATTTGGGTGCACAAACTTGACACCCCTGAACACCTGCTCTATACTGCAAGACAGCGCCGAGATAATACTACAACGAATTGCACTACCGCGCAAGCCCAGCTTGCACATCTGCCGCAAAGGAGAGACCATGCCCAAACAAGTCGCGCCGTACGGCTCCTGGAAATCGCCCATCTCCACCGACCTGATCGTCTCCGAAACGATTGGACTGGGGCAGATCGCCCTCGACGGCAAAGACGTCTACTGGGTCGAAGGACGTCCATCGGAGGGCGGCCGGAACGTCGTCGTACGTCGCACGCCGGATGGACAGACGACCGACGTCATGCCCCCACCCTTCAACGCCCGGACGCGGGTGCACGAATACGGCGGCGGCGCCTTCCTCGTCGTCGACGGCACCGTGTACTTTAGCAACTTTGCCGATCAGCGGCTCTATCGGCAGGACGCCGGGGCCGAGCCGCAGCCGGTCACGCCCGAAATCGCCCTGCGTTACGCCGATGGCGTCTTTGACCGCCAGCGCGGGCGCGCCCGCGGGCGCATCGTCTGCGTGCGCGAGGATCACACCGAGCCGGAAAGAGAGGCAATCAACACCATCGCCAGCATCGACCTCGAAAGTGGTGACAGCCGGGCGCTCGCGTCCGGTCACGATTTCTACGCCGCGCCGCGCCTCAGCCCCGACGGGACGCGCTTAGCGTGGCTGGCGTGGGATCACCCGAACATGCCGTGGGACGGCACCGAGCTATGGGTCGGGGAGCTGCAACCGGATGGCTCGCTGGGGCATAGCGGGCGCGTCGCCGGCGGCGCGGACGAATCGATCTTTCAGCCGGAGTGGTCGCCCGACGGCACACTGTACTTTGTCTCCGACCGCACCGACTGGTGGAACCTCTGCCGCGTGTGCGACGGACAGATCGAACCCCTGGTCGAGATGGAAGCCGAGTTCGGGCGGCCACAGTGGGTCTTTGGAATGTCCACCTACGCGTTCGAGTCGGCACAGCGCATCATCTGCACTTACGCACAGCAGGGCGCTTGGCACCTGGCGAGTCTCGATATGGAGACACAAAGACTCGAGGCCCTCGAAACGCCGTACACCTACATCGGCGGCATCCGGGCTGCGCCGGGCCGCGCCGTCTTTCACGCAGGCTCGCCGACCGAGCCGACCTCCATCGTCCAGCGCGATCTCGCCACAGGACAGATCGAGGTGTTGCGTCGATCGGGCAAGTTCGAGATCGATCCCGGCTACCTCTCACAGCCGCAAGCCATCGAGTTCCCCACCGAGAAGGGGCTGACGGCCCACGCCTTCTTCTACCCGCCCCAGAATCGGGACTATACCGCTCCACCCGACGAACTGCCCCCGCTGCTCGTCATGAGCCACGGCGGCCCGACGGGGTCAACCTCCAACACGCTGCGACTGACGGTGCAGTACTGGACGAGCCGGGGCATCGCCGTCCTCGACGTGAACTATGGCGGCAGCGCCGGCTACGGCCGCGCCTACCGCCAGCGGTTGGAGGGACAGTGGGGTGTGGTCGACGTGGACGACTGCGTGGGCGGCGCGCGCTATCTCGCCGAGCACGGGGAGGTGGACGGCGACCGGCTGATCATCCGTGGGGGAAGCGCGGGAGGATACACGACGCTGTGCGCCCTCACCTTCCGCGACGTCTTCAAGGCCGGCGCGAGTTACTACGGCATCGGCGACCTGGAGGCAATGGCGAAGGAGACACACAAGTTCGAGTCGCGCTACCTCGACGGCCTGATCGGCCCCTATCCGGAGCAGCGCGAGCTGTACGTGGAGCGCTCGCCCATCCACTTCACCGAGCGCCTCTCCTGCCCGGTGATCTTTTTCCAGGGGCTCGAGGATCAGGTCGTCCCACCCAACCAGGCGGGGATGATGGTCGAGGCGCTGCGCAAGAAGGGCGTGCCTGTGGCCTACCTGCCTTTCGAGGGGGAGCAGCACGGCTTCCGCCGCGCCGAGAACATCAAGCGTTCCCTGGATGCCGAGCTGTATTTCTACTCACGCATCTTTGGCTTCGAGCTGGCCGAGCCGGTGGAACCGGTGGAGATCGAGAACCTGTAGGCAATTGCCGGAAGCACAAGCGCAAACGAAATACTTTCTGGGGAGCGTGTCTGTTACCTCTAGCTCACCAACCAATCCTTGGCCGCCTCGACATCGTCAAACACCTCAAACCGCTGCCCCGAGAATCGGCTGACCGCGTCGAGCAGAATCTTGCGGATGCCCGTCACCCCGAGGACGGCGGTCTTGCAGATGTGCTTTGTCGTACGGGCGGAGCTCTGCTTGGCGACGTTCATCGCCTCCGCGGACACGACCGTATCTCGAATATCGGTCAACACCAACAGGGAATCCTCAGGCTGCTGGCTGGTCACGGACTCGGCTGCCGCCAACTCCTCCC
Organism: uncultured Anaerolineales bacterium; assembly: GCA_964635485.1. Taxonomy (GTDB): domain Bacteria; phylum Chloroflexota; class Anaerolineae; order B4-G1; family B4-G1; genus JAFGED01. The sequence goes on along the minus strand of CAZWPV010000171.1, from coordinate 3,063 downwards.
GGAAAGCGTCGGCGTTACGTCCCAGACCCGAGAGGTCGATATGGAAAATCTGCTTCCCCTTGTGATCGATCCACTTTGACTTCATCGCCGTTACCCTCCTGGTCAGCGATCGACGAAAATAAAGGGCCTCGGGATTTTCACGCCCCACCGAGGCCCTCTTATTGACTTTAGCCCACGTGGGCAAACGGGTCTGAGTCGTGCTCTCCCGCTGCCCCTTTCGCCAACGAGCCCACGCAGGCATCACACATATTATACCACGGAAACCGAGTCCTGTTGTTGCGATCATTGTTGCATTTTTTGTATCATCTCAATAATCCAGAGGGCAGGAAGAGATGCCGGTCGGCGTAACGCGCCAACGAGTGGCACCTCAGGCGCCGGAGGGCAAAAAAGCGTGAGAATTGAAAAGGTAACGCTTACCACGTACGGTGAGGATCAAGCGGGGTTGATTCGGATCAGGCTCGATCTTTTTGCGCAGCCGGCTAATGTGCGGGCGAACGATGGCCGAAGCCTCCTCATCGTTCAAACCATAGCCCAAGGCATCCCGGGCCAACTGGCGGCACGGGATGGCGACACCGGGCCGTTGCATCAAGCAAGCCAGCAAGGCTGCCTCGCCGCCAGTGAGATCGACGCTGAATCCAGCCGCCTCGTCTCCCCCCGAGATGATGACCACCTGGCGCTTCCGATCCAGCGTAACACCTCCGACCTCTATGAACTGCTCGGAAGTAGCGGGCATCTGTGGTTGCTCCCGCTTGGGGCGCTGCTGCAGAGCCCTGGCGACTGCAGCAGCCAGCTCGCGATTGCTAACCGGTTTGAGGAGATAATCAACCGCGTGTGATCTCACGGCTTCGACCGCGCTTTCCACCGTCGCGTGACCGGTGAGGAAAATGATGGCCAGGTCGGGACATATCTGGCGAGCACGGCGCATGACCTCGACACCATCCATGCCGGACATGCGAATATCCAACACCGCCACGTCATACGGCGCGCACTCCAGCAACCGCAAAGCCTGCAAGCCAGAGGAGGCCTCGTCTACATGATAGCCCAGCAGCCCAAGCAAACGCGCTAGGGTTCCCCTGACCTGGGCATCGTCGTCCACAAAGAGGATTCTTGTCTCTGAAAAGTCTGCCTCAATTCTACCCACGTAACCTCTTCCACTTCACCCGACAGTTTGCCAACCTCCTGCAGGTTGCACGCTGCTTTGCTGCGAAAATGGTCTGTCAGGTGGCTATTTAGTGTAACATGCAATCCACGAACACACAATTCCGACTAGCCCGGAGCAGGGTGAACGGGCAGTGTAACGGTAAACACCACACCTCGCTCATCGTCCGAATCCTGTGCCAAGATGGTGCCATGATGTCGTTCGATGATGCCGCGGCTGACCCACAGCCCCAGGGCCGCTTCCCCAGGCTCGACGGCATAGAAAGGATCGAACAGACGCTCGGCCTGCCCCGGTGCAAAATGAGGCCCGTCGCTAGTCAGAAAGAGATTGGCCACGTCTCCATCGGCACGGACCGCGATGTGCAAATCCCCTCCGTCCGGCATAGCCTCGACGGCGTTGGTGATCAAGGTGAGCAAGACCTGAACGATCTGGTTCTGTACAGCCAAGATATAGACCGGCTGCTCAGGAAAGCTGGTCTTTACCCGGACGTGAGCCAGTTCCAGTTGCTTGTCCGCCAGCGCCAACGCCTTCTGCATCAACTGGGCAACGGATACCCGATGGAGTGTCTCCTTGGCAGGTCGGGTGAACTCGAGGACGCGACGGGTAATCCTGGCCAAGTGTTGAATTTCTTCGACAGCGATACCCAGACGTTCCCTGCTCTCGTCCGATCCCAGATCAAAATCCACCAACATCTCCAAGTTGCTGCGGATAGCCTGGAGCGGATTGTTGATCTCGTGGACCAAGGCGGTGGCTATCTGCCCCATCGCAGCCAGACGCTCGGCACGAACGGCCTGCTGCTCTGCCTGTCTGCGTCCAGTGATGTCGCTGGCAAAAACGGCCACCCGCTTCACCTTCCCATCCGCATCGAAAATCGGGTAAACACTTGTGACAAACACCACCCCGTTCCGCTCATCCTCGAACTGGGCAGGCTCACCCGAACGAAAAACCTGGTCAAGAATCGCGTTTCTAGACTCGAGGAGTTCAGACGAAATCATCCCCTGAGAAACCAAGTCCTGTCCCCAAAGACCAACGAATTCATCGACATCCTTCCCGAGTCGCCGAGCCGCCGTCTGGTTAAGGGCAAGTATGGTCCCCTGGTCATCCGTCAATATCACTGACTCGGTCGTGGCGTTCAGCACCGCCCGCAACCTTTCCTCGCTTTCACGCAGAGCCTCTTCCACCCGCCCCCGCTCGGTAATCTCCTGCAGCGCCTTGTCATACAGACGGTCATTCTCGACGATCACCGCCGCCTGGCTGGCCAGTGTAGTCAACAGCTTGATGTCATCCTCCGAATAGTAACTATCGGGGTCGCGCTGCCCAAAAAGCCAAATGCCAACCGTCTCTCCTCGGACCTGCAGCGGGATCGCCAACCGAACCCATCCGAAATCGTCATCCAAATCGCCGGAGGCTGGATGGTATCGACCAGCACCAGCCAACAACCGTGCAATATGCCGGCGCGTTGCCGATACCCCATCTAGATCAACACTGCGTGCGTAGACAAGTTCAGATTCTCCGCCTGTCAGCAGATAGAGCGCCGATTGCTGAATGTGCAAGTTCGAAGCAAGTTCGTCGGCCAGCACGCCTGTCCAATCCCTGCTACCCAGGAGGGGTTGAATCCGGGTGGCAAAGGCATAGAGCACGTCAAACGGTTCGTATATCAAGCCGTAGGCCAGCCATCCAAACCACTTTTGGAACTGTATGTACAAAGGCACCGCAGCCATGCCGAACAAGGTCCACATTGCCACTACAAAAGCATCCCACTCTCTCGTGGAACCCAGCAGGTAGCTTCCGAGATAGAAAACCGTCGCGATAGCGGCTACGTAAAGCAGGATAAAGCTGTAAAGACCAAGCCCGCGCCTGAAACGCGACTCGAAGGAACCCAGGTAACGCTTAAAGATCGCGTA
>CAZWPV010000170.1:0-6281 GCA_964635485.1 uncultured Anaerolineales bacterium | reverse complement strand
CAGGCTCCAGCAGGCTATCGGAGAGAAAACCACTCCACGCCAAGTATACGCCCAAGCCCACGCCGGGTCAAAAATCGGGCGGGCGGCGCCCGCAGGCGTCCGCCCGCCCTGCTACGTGCCCGTTTCGCACTGCGTGATCGGCCATCACGCACTGCGTGTTTGGCCATCATGCAGTGCGTGTTCGATGGTCATGCAGTGCGTGTTTGGTCATCACGCACTGCATGATTGGCCTCTGCATCATAGCAGACCGAGCCGCCCACCTCCGCCGGCGCTAGATTTCCAGCGGGTCGTCCGGGTGATCGGGGTCCCACAGGGCCTCGTACCCGGCGTTATCCAGGCCGATGCACTCGGCGTTCTTGATCTCGCCCTTGTAGGCATCCGGCGCGTTGCTGCCTTTCCTCAACGCCGGGGCGTTTCTCAAGTTGATCCTGAGCGTGCCCGCCCGGTCGATGCTGGGCGAAAAGATGCCCACGCCGGGTATCTTGACCGGCACGCCGCGCATGTTGAAGGCCAGGATCATCTCGCTCATCTCCTGGAACAGCATCATCACCTCGCTCTTGTTCAGCCCGGTGCGCGATGCCATCCAGGCCGCGAGCTCGTCTAATTGGGCCGTGGGGCCGAGCTCCAGCTTGGGGCCATACTGATTGACCGCCTGTACGATTCTTGCCATTTCGTGATCTCCTTTCATGAGTAGGTTTTGGCCGGTCTGCCGGCTGTGCGCCAGCGACCGACCGCTAAACTCCATTATAGCAGGGAAAACGCGCGCCCGGTGTTGCAGTTTCCGTTGCATTTTCCCCAGACCTCGCCAGACCTCGGAGGTTGTGCGAACCTGCGGTTCGCGTGAAACCTCCGAGGTCTCGTTTGCCCTCTGAGATAGAGTGTGTACAATAGCACCATCCCATCGAGGGGCGGGAATGAAAAAAAACTGGCTTGCCCACTACGAAGAGGGAACGCCTGCACAAATCGACATCCCAAACTACCCGATCACGCAGGACCTGATCGAGAACGCCAGGCGCTATCCCCACCACCCGGCGCTGATCTATGGCAGCGTGGTCGAGCCGCTGGGGAATCTGCTCCTGGATCGAGCGATCAGCTTCCGGCGGCTGTGCGACCTGACGACGCGCTTCGCCGCCGGTCTGCAAGCGTCGGGAATCGAACAGGGCGACCGGGTGGTCATCCACCTGCCCAACTGCCCCCAGTTCGTCATCGCCTATTATGCCACACTCATGATCGGCGGGATCGCCGTGCCCTCCAACCCCGAGTACGTCGCCCGCGAGCTCAAGCACCAGCTCAATGATTCTGGCGCTGAGACAATCGTCACCCTCAGCCTCACCTACCCCACCGTGAAGCAGGTGCGCGCCGAGACCCCGCTCAAGCGCGTCGTCGTCACCAACGTCAAGGAGTATTTCCCCCGCTTGCTCAGGCTCCTCTTCACCACCTTCCGGGAGAAGAAGGAGGGCCACTATCAGGACGTCTCCGGTGACGCGGACACCACCTGGTTCCAGGACGTCCTGAAAAGCGGAGCGGCCAAACCAGCGCCGGTCGAGATCACCATGGGGGATACCGCCGTGCTGATGTACACCGGCGGCACCACCGGCACCATCAAAGGCGCGCAGCTATCGCACCACAACATCCAGGCCAACGCCGTGCAGATTCGACACTGGTTCCCCGCCTTGAACGAGGGCGAGGAGACGATCCTGGCTGCACTGCCCTTTTACCACAGCTACGGCATGACCACCTGCATGAACCTGGGCATCCGCACCCGCACGACGAACGTGCTCATCGTCAACCCGCGCGTGACGGTGCACATCCTGAAATCGATCGAGAAACACAGCGCCGGCTTTTATCCCGGCGTGCCGGCGTTCTACATCGCCATCATCAACCACCCCAACATCGACGCCTACCATCTCAAGTCCATCAAAGCCTGCATCAGCGGAGCTGCCCCTCTGCCCGAAGAGGTCAAGCAGGCGTTCGAGACCATCACCGGCGGGCGGCTGGTGGAGGGATACGGCCTCAGCGAGGCCAGCCCGGTCACGCACGCCAACCCCATCTTTGGCGAAAACCGCATCGGCACGCTCGGCCTGCCCCTGCCCAACACCGAGGCCAAGATCGTGGACATGGCCACCGGGACGCGGGAACTGGAGCAAGGCGAGGCCGGCGAGATGGTCGTGCGCGGGCCGCAGGTGATGAAGGGCTACTGGCAGAAACCCATCGAGACGGCCTACGCCCTGCACAACGGCTGGCTCTACACCGGCGACATCGCCCGTATGGACGAGGATGGCTACTTCCAGATCATCGACCGCAAGAAAGACGTGATCGTGGGCACGGGCGGCCTCAGCATCTACCCCAGCGAGATCGAAAAGGTACTGTGCCAGCATCCCAAGATCAAAGAATGCACCGCCATCGGCGTGCCCGCCGGCATCGAAAAGGGCGAGCGCGTCAAAGTCTTTATCGTCCTCGAAGAGGGCGCGTCCGCCACAGAGGACGAGATCAAGGCATTCTGCCACGAGAATCTGACCCCTTACAAGATCCCCAAGTTCATCGAGTTCCGCGAGGCGCTACCCCGTACCCCCTTCGGCAAGGTGCTGCGGCGTGCGCTGCTCGAAGAAAGTTAACGCGTAACTTTTCCCCTCCACCAGTGTTCTTTCAGGCGAGAATAACACGCGCAGGGGGAGAACCACATGAAGCGATATGGACGTATCAGCGGCTGGGGCAAATCTGTTCCCGCACGCGTCCTGACCAACTTTGACCTGGAGCAGATGGTCGATACCTCCGACGAATGGATCTTCACGCGAACGGGCATCCGCGAGCGGCACATCGTCGGGCCGGACGAGACGACGGCTACCATGTCGCTCGAAGCCTGCCAGAAGGCCCTGGAGCAGGCGAACGTTTCCCCTGAAGAAGTCGATCTCATCATCATCGCCACCTCCACTCCCGATTACCTCTGCCCGCCGGTCTCCAGCATGGTACAGGATCAGCTTGGGGCAACCAAGGCAGGGGCCTTCACGCTGGTGGCCGGCTGCACCGGTTTCGTCTACGGCTTGGTGACCGCCAACCAGTTCATCGAGACCGGCCTGTACGAGCGGGTGCTGGTGGTCGGCGCCGAGACGCTCTCCAAAGCCGTCGACTGGACGGATCGCTCCACCTGCGTGCTCTTCGGCGACGGCTGCGGGGCGGTGCTGGTGGAGGCCAGCGATACGCCCACCGGCATCCTGAGCTGCGAGCTCGGCTCCGACGGCAGCGACTGGGACGCCCTCATGGCCCCCGGCGGCGGCTGCGTCAAACCCTTCAGCGAGGAGGTGCTGCATAACCGCGAGCACTACCTGCGCATGGACGGCAAGCGCATCTTCAAGTTCGCCACCCGCAAGATGACGGAGGCGGTCACCAACGTCGTTCAAGACAGCGGGCTGACCTGGGACGACATCGACCTCATCATCCCACACCAGGCCAACGCCCGCATCACCGACCTGGCGATGCGACGGCTGGGCGTGGAGCCGGAGAAGATGATGGTCAACGTCGATCGCTACGGCAACACCTCGGCAGCCTCGATTCCCCTGGCGCTGTGCGACGCATTGGAAGAAGGCCGCCTCCAGTCAGGCGATCACGTGGTGCTCGTCGGCTTTGGAGCAGGTCTCACCTGGGCAGCGGCAGTGCTGTACTGGCAGCCGGTGGAAGAGGAGCTGATCAACGTCGAGGAATCGCCGCTGCTGTCGAGCCTCTTCAAGCCAATGCGCAACGCCGTGTGGAGTACGCAAGTCGCCGCCCGCGCGCGGCTGCAGGATATGACGATGGCGGCGATGACGCCAATCTATCGCTTGCAACGGCGTATCAGGCGCAAATAGCAGCACAGGTAACGCTGATATACGTCGCAAGGTTTCCTCCTCTCTTGGCACTGCCTGGTTCATCCAGGCAGTGTCTGTTTTGCGAAACCTTACGAAGGTTGGCAACCTTCGCAAGGTTGAACAAATCGTGATATACTCCCAATCGAGGAGGTACAGCAATGAACCGCAAACCCCTCGCCCTGGCCAACTGGAAGATGGCGATGACGATCTCCGAAAGCCGCGCCTTCGTGCACGAGCTCCGCACCGCCGTGGGCGACCTGGCGCAGAAAGTCGATATCGTGCTCTGTCCACCGTATACGGCGCTCCAGTCGATAGCGCAGGCGCTGGCCGATACCCCCATCGCGTTGGGCGCGCAAGACCTATGCGCCGCGCCCGGGCTGGCCCACACCGGCGAGATCTCCGCCCCGCTGCTGGCCGACGCAGGATGCGAGTGGGTGATGCTGAACCACTGGGAGGTTCGCCGCAGCAGGCGCGAGACCGACGAGAACATCAACCGCAAGCTGCACGCGGCGTTCGAGGCCAGCCTGCGGCCCATCCTGCTGATAGGGGAAAGCTGCACCGAACGCGGGCAAGCCAAAGAGGCCCTGGAGGCACGGCTGCCCGCCCTGTTCGCAGGCTGCGAGGCGGAGCAGGTAAGTCGCATGGCCCTGGTCTACGAGCCAGAATGGACAATCGGTGTCAAGGAACCGGCCCAGCCGGAGTACGTCGCGGCCGGCTGTGGAGCGATCCGGCAATGGCTCGGCCGTACGTACTGCGCCAGCAGTGCTGGCGCAGTACGCGTCATCTACGGCGGCAGCGTCGCGCCGGAGTACACGCTGGATTTGCTGGCCTCGCCACAGGTGGATGGCGCCGGGGCAAGCCGCAAGGGACGAGACCCGGCCGCCTTTGCCGAGATCGTGCGCCTGATCGCCGCGGCGAAGGGACTGGCGCAGCGAAGCTATTGACAACCCCGACCAACTCCACTATACTGAAGCTAGATAAGCCGGAATACTTAGGGCACGACCGATGCCCACGCTGCCGAGGTGCCCTCCACGCCCTTGGGCCAAGGAGGTGTCCCGATGGAAAAGCCCTGGTTAGCCAATTACGAAGAGGGGGTACCCGCCGAGGTCGAGATACCCGACCACCCCGTCGCGCAGAACCTCATCAAATCTGCCGCGACTTATCCCAACAACACAGCACTAATATTCGGCAACGTGGTCGACAAGCTGGGCGACGTGCTGATGGACGCCACGATGGACTATCAGACGCTGCTCGGCTTGACGCGCCGCTTTGCACTCGTGCTGCAACGATTGGGGATCAACAAGGGTGACCGCGTCGCCCTCTACCTGCCCAACTGCCCCCAGTTCGTCATCGCCTACTACGCCACGCTGATGATCGGCGGCATCGTCGTGCCCTGCAACCCGACGTACGTTGCGCGCGAGCTCAAGTATCAGCTAAACGATTGTGGTGCCAAGGTCATCGTCGCCCTGAGCTTGATGTACCCCAACGTGAAGCAAATTCGCTCCGGCACCCCGCTCCAACACATCATCGTCACCAACATCAAGGAATACTTTCCAGGTCTGCTCAAGTTCCTCTTCACCGTCGCCGTCGAGAAGAAAGAGGGACACTACCAGGATATCTCAGGCGACGTCAACACCTATTGGTTCCGAGACCTCCTCTCCAGCGCGCTGGTCGACCCCGACCCGGTAGAGGTGGCTATGGATGACACCGCCGTCTTGATGTACACCGGCGGCACAACCGGTCTCTCCAAGGGAGCACAACTGACCCACCGCAACGTCCAGGCCAACGCCGTGCAGGTGCGTGCCTGGCTCCCCAAGATGGTCGACGGCAAGGAGATGATTCTCACCTCCCTGCCGCTGTACCATAGCTACGCGATGACCACGTGCATGAACCTAGGTGTCCTCTCTGGTTGGTCGCTGCTATTGATCGCCAACCCACGCATACTGGTGCACATCCTGAAATCGATCAACAAGCACGGCCCAACTCTCTACCCCGGCGTCCCGGCGCTCTACGTTTCCCTGATCAACCATCCCGAGATCGACAAGTACAACATCCGCTCCATCAAGGCGTGCATCAGCGGGGCGGCACCCCTGCCGGTCGAGGTGCAGCAGAGGTTCCAGGAGATGACCGGCGGGCGGCTGGTGGAAGGATACGGTCTGAGCGAGGCCAGCCCGGTCACACACGCCAACCCCATCTACGGCGAGAACCGCATCGGCACCATCGGCCTGCCCTTCCCCAGCACCGAGGCCAGGATCATGGATGTGGAAACCGGCGAGCGCGAGATGGGGACAGGCGAGGTCGGCGAGCTGATACTTCGCGGGCCGCAGGTGATGAAGGGCTACTGGCAGATGCCCACCGAGACGTCTAACGCCCTACGCGATGGTTGGCTCTACACCGGCGACATCGCCCGCATGGACGAGGACGGCTACTTTCAGATCG
>CAZWPV010000169.1:4232-6301 GCA_964635485.1 uncultured Anaerolineales bacterium | reverse complement strand
ATTCCGACGAGAGCGAGCGCATCACGCTGCTCGCGTTGCTGGCTTTTGCACGCGGGAAGAAGGGTTGGCCTACGCAGGAGCGGCTGGCCAAGGCTTACCCGCGGGCGGTTTACGTTCTTCCTGACCTGCTCAAGCGCGGGCTGGCCATCGAGCGGGATGGGCAATTCAACCTCTTTTCACCTCTCTTTGCCGATTGGCTGCTGGTGGAGATGAGCGCCGGAACGGGCGAGGGGGCGGACGGACAAACGGTGCAGGAATGGATCGAGGCGCGCGGAGGCATCGAGCGGAGCGTCTGGGACCGGGTCAGGGGAGTCTTTCCCACGTTCAAGCAGCGGTACTGGCCGTTGTTTGCCGAGTTTCTCAAGAGCGCCTCTGCCGAGGTAGTCACGGAGGTCATCCTCAGCCTGGGCAGGTAGCCCGAGGGGGAACGATTTGACATTCCTCCGTGACGTGATAGAATACAGCCGTTTGTACATTTGAGACACCGCTCTTCCTGCGCGGGCCATGAAGCCGAACCGTTTCTGACATGTTGCCCTTTTTGCTGAGGTAGACACAGTAAGACGATTCTGTTAGTTGTCTGTTTGATGTCAGGCGCGATTCCTAAATTCGGCATCGCCCGCATGCCTGTAAGGTGCGGGGGGTGCTGAGTTTTTGTGTGGGGGCGGTGTCGGTTGAGGAGCAATCTGCATTCATGGACATAGACACTTTAACCGCCCATAATTCAATCGGTCAAGATCGTCCTGGCGAAGTCAAGGACGAGCAAACTCCAGCCATGAAGGATGAATACCTGACGGGTGTGTATGATTATCAGGCACCCCAGTATGGGGACATTCGGTCAGGCGTCGTAGTGGCCATCAACGAAAATGGCGTCATCATGGACATCGGCTCCAAGCGCGAGGGCTTTGTCCCCGCCGAGGACCTGACGCGTCTGGACGAGGAAACGCGCGAGGCCGTTCAGATCGGCGCCACCATCCCTGCGTACGTGATCCGGCCCTCGGATAAGGAAGGGCGGCCTGTGCTATCCATCCACCAGGCTCACATGTATCAGGATTGGCTTGATGCCGAGGAGTTGATGAAGAGCGGCGAGCTCTATGAAGGTGAGGTCTCCAACTACAACCGTGGCGGCCTCATCGTCAAGTTCGGCAAGATTCGCGGTTTCATCCCCTGCTCGCAGGTCGTGGGGCTGCCCAGGCGCCTGCGAGAAGAACAGCGTCGTCAGCGCCTGGCAGCCATGATTGGTGAGCGGATCGGGCTCAAGGTCATCGAGGTTGATCGTCAGCGTCGCCGTCTTATTTTCTCCCAGCGGCGAGCGCTTCGCGCCTGGCAGGAGTTGCAGCGCGAGAAGGTGATGGAAGGATTGCGCGAGGGAGAGACGCGGCACGGAAGGGTCACCAGCCTCACCGACTTTGGGGCCTTTGTAGACCTGGGCGGCGCTGATGGCCTGATCCACGTCTCGGAGTTGAGTTGGAAGCGGGTGGAGCATCCCCGCGAGGTGCTCAGGGGCGGTGATGAGGTGGACGTCTATGTTCTCAACGTGGATCGGGAGCGTAAGTGAATCTCGCTTAGCCTCAAGAAGCTGCAGCCAGATCCTTGGACGATGGTCGATGATCACTACAAGACGGGCCAACTGGTCGAGGGCCAGGTCACGCGCGTGGTGGGTTTTGGCGCTTTTGTGGCCCTTGATCTTGGAATCGAGGGCCTGCTTCACGCCAATGAGATGATCGGCACGCCGGAGCTCGCACCTGCAGACATCGTCCAATCCGGCGATAAGCTTCCGGTCAAGATCATCGGCATAGATAGCCACAGGAGACGGCTCGATCTGAGTGCCAGACAGGTGAGGCAGGACGAGTGGGAGCGCTGGATGGCGGAGCAGCAGGCAGCTCACGAGGCTGAGGCCGAGACAACCACGGGCGACGAGGCGGCGGCTGAGCCCGTTGCGGAAGAAGCGGGCGTGGAAGAGGTCGCGGCAGATGCCGTGGCAGAGGCGGCGGCTGAGCCTGTCGCGGAAGAAGCGGACGTGGAAGAGGTCGCGGCAGATGCCGTGGCAGAGGCGGCGGCTGAGCCTGTCG
>CAZWPV010000169.1:0-4132 GCA_964635485.1 uncultured Anaerolineales bacterium | reverse complement strand
AAGCGGACGTGGAAGAGGTCGCGGCAGATGCCGTGGCAGAGGCGGCGGCTGAGCCCGTTGCGGAAGAAGCAGACGTGGAAGAGGTCGCGGCAGATGCCGTGGCAGAGGCGGCGGCTGAGCCTGTCGCGGAAGAAGCAGATGTGGAAGAGGCAGCAGCGGAGGCAGCGCCCGTCGTCAGCGGGGCGGATGAAGCAGAGACGTCGGTGGTTGAGACCGCAGTAGTTGAAGAGGTAGAAACAGCCGGCGAACCGACGGCGGAAGAGGCCCCAGCGCCGGTGGCAGAGGCAGCGCTCGATGAGGCTGATCAGGAAGAGGTCACAACCGCCGAAGACGCCGTTACAGGGGAAGAAGAGAAGCCCATGGGTGATGCGGTCGAGGTCGTCGCAGAAGAGGCGACGGCGGACGCAGCCGAGGAGAGGATGTAGGCGCTTTCCTGGCGTGCGTCCTCCCGCGCGGAGCGTAGAATCCGTGCCGTTTCACAAACCGAGCCTGAGAGATAACCTGGATGGGGAAGAAGAAAGAAGACAAAATTGAGATGGAAGGCACTGTCTTTGAGGCATTGCCTGGTACGCAGTTTCGCGTGCGGCTCGACAATGGCCACGAGATTCTGGCTTACCTCTCCGGCAAAATGCGCAAGTATTACATCCGCATCCTGCTAGGTGACCGCGTGCGGGTGGAGCTTTCTCCCTACGATCTGACGCGTGGGCGGATCGTCTATCGCTATAAACGTGCCATGCAGCAGCAGCAAGAGCAATCCTAGACTCGTTCTGCCACCAGGCACACCCAATCGCCTCTGCACTGGCGTTCAGTCAGTGCAAGCCCCTTTTGCTCCAATACCTCGACGACTTCTGTTTCCTGGTCGACGATGATGCCGGCGGCGATCGCTTTTCCCCCGGGCCGTATGCGCATCGCAAGCTCCTCGTGCAACATCTCCGCAATGACGCGCGCCACGATGTTGACCACTACCAGGTCATAATCTCCAGAAACGTCCCCTAAGGAGCCTTCCACGACGCTCATGACCTTGTGCACGTTGTTGGTCATCGCGTTCTCACGGGCGGTCTTGACCGCCACGGGGTCGTTATCCACTGCCGTCACGGACTGCGCGCCCAGCTTGGCGGCCGCGATTGCCAGGATGCCGGAGCCGGTGCCCAGATCGAGCACCGCCGCGCCCGGCTGTACCAACTCTTCAAATGCCTCCAGGCATAACTGCGTCGTGGGGTGCAGGCCTGTGCCAAAGGCCATGCCAGGATCCAAGTCGATCACGACGTCTCCGGGCGCTGGGGTGTAGTCGAGCCAGGAGGGACGAATGACGATGTGCTGGCCGACGTGGAGGACGCTCAGTTGCTCTTTCCACGCTTCCTCCCAGTCCGCCTCGGCGATGGGACGGAAGGTCGGCGCAGGGATGGGCCATATCTGCCCCAGGTGCCAAAGCGCTTCTTCGGCGCGGCGTTTGTTAGCCCGCAGTTGGTCGTCGGCAGGCAGATAGGCCCGGACGACCACCGGCTGTGTGCTCCAGCCATCGGGGCCAGCCTCGATGACCACGCCGCGGTAGGCGTAACGCGAGAGAACTTCGGCCACTGCCTCCGCAGCCTCGTTGTCTACGGTTACGCTGACCTCAAGCCATTCCATGTTGATCCACAACAACAGGCTGTCCTACAGGCCGAACAGTTCCCGCAGGTCGTCTATGAAGCTGCTCTTTTCCTGCCAGATGGTTTCTGGGTCCAGAGTCTCGCCCAGCTCTCGCAAGAGTTGCTTTTGTTCTTTGTCGAGATCTGTTGGGGTGGCGACGCGCACCAGCACCAGTTGGTCACCCCGCCCGTCCCGACGCAGGTGGGGCACTCCCTTGTCGCGCAATCGTATCACCTTGCCACTCTGGGTGCCGGTCGGGATCGCGATTTCCTCCTCCCCCTCCAGGATGGGCACTTTCACCTTGGCGCCCAGGGCTGCCTGGGCGATATTGATCTGTAGCTCGACCAGGATGTCGTCGCCGTGCCGCTGGAAGATGGGGTGCGGCTCCACGTTCAGGACGACGTAGAGGTTGCCGCGAGGGCCGCCGCGCTCCCCTATCTCTCCCTCGCCGGCAAGCCGCACCTGGGTGCCGTGGTCCACGCCTGCGGGGATGGTGATGGAGAGTTTGCGGGCGGCATAGACGTGCCCTTGCCCATTGCAGTTTTTGCAGGGGATGGGGATCGTTTCTCCCTCACCCCGGCAGGTGGGGCAGGTGGTGACGCTGACGAAGGAGCCCAGGATGGAACGCTGCATCTTTCGCACCTGTCCGGTGCCGTTGCACTCGGAGCAGCGGACGGGAGAGGTTCCAGGTTCGGCCCGACTGCCATTGCACTCTGGGCACGTCTCGTAGCGTGTGACCTCGACCTCCTTTTCGCAGCCAAAGACGGCCTCCTCGAAGCTGAGGCTGAGATCGTAGCGCAGGTCGGCGCCGCGCCGTGGTCCTCGACGGGACGTGGTACGGAACCCGAAACCGCCCCCAAAGACCTCCGCAAAGATGTCGAAAGGATCGTGGAAGCCGCCAAAATCGAAGCCAAAATTTCCACCGCTCAGTCCTGCGTGTCCAAAGCGGTCATAAGTGGCGCGCTTGTCGGTGTCGGTCAATACCTCGTAGGCTTCGTTGATCTCTTTGAAGCGATCCTCCGCGTTGGCAAGTTCACAGACATCGGGATGGTACTGGCGCGCCAGCTTCCTGTAGGCTTTCTTGATTTCGTCTGGGCTCGCCGTGCGATTGACGCCTAGCACTTCGTAGTAGTCGCGTTTACCTGCCATCTTTTGGAGTTAACAATGACAAAATGAACAATGAACACAACGGCCTCGTTCATCGTTCATTGTCAATTGTTCATTGATTATGCCTCGCTGAACTCGCCCTCGACGACGTCTTCGTCACCCTCGGGAGACTCGCCCTCGCCGCCTGGCGGAGGCGTTGCCTCGCCAGCTTCCTGGTACATCGCAGCGCCCATTTGTTGCAGCGCCTGTCCCAGCTCGTCGGTGCGCTGGCGGATGGCGCTGACGTCGCCGCCGTCGATGGCCTTTTTCAGCGCCTCGACCTTGGATTCCACGTCGGAGCGTACGTTGGCCGGCACTTTGTCGCCTTGTTCTTTCAGGAACTTTTCGGCGGTGTAGACGGTGTTGTCGGCGACGTTGCGCGCTTCGATCTCTTCTTTCCGCTTCCGGTCCTCCTCGCGGTGTTTTTCGGCATCCTGAACCATGCGCTCGACCTCCTCGTCGGCGAGGCCGCTGGAGGGGATGATCTGCATCGACTGCTCGCGCCCTGTGGCCTTGTCCTTGGCCGAGACGTTGAGGATGCCGTTGGCGTCGATGTCGAACGTCACCTCGATCTGCGGGATGCCGCGCGGCGCGGGCGGGATGCCGTCGAGGATGAACTTGCCCAGGCTCTTGTTGTCGGCTGCCATGGGTCTCTCACCCTGCACGACGTGGATCTCGACCTGCGTCTGGCCATCGGCGGCAGTGGAAAAGATCTGGCTTTTGCGGGTGGGGATGGTGGTGTTGCGCTCGATGAGCGAGGTGGCCACGCCCCCCAGCGTCTCGATGCTCAGTGTCAACGGGGTCACGTCGAGCAGCAGGATGTCCTTGACCTCGCCGCCGAGGACGCCGCCCTGGATCCCCGCACCCAGCCCTACCACCTCGTCGGGATTGACGCCCTTGTGGGGCTCCTTGCCAAAGAAGTCGGCCGCCTTCTGCTGGATGGCGGGCATGCGTGTCATACCACCCACTAGGATGATCTCGTCGATGTCGGAGGGTTTCAAACCGGCGTCCTTGAGCGCCAGCTTGCAGGGTTCGATGGTGCGCATGATTAGATCATCGGTCAATTGCTCCAGCTTGGCCCGCGTCAGCTTCATCTGCAGGTGCTTGGGGCCGCTGGCGTCGGCGGTGACAAAGGGCAGGTTGATCTCGGTCTCCATCACGGTGCTCAGTTCGACCTTGGCCTTTTCGCACGCCTCCTTCAGCCGCTGCAGCGCCTGGCGGTCCCCACGCAGGTCAATGCCCTGGTCCTTCTTGAACTCGTCGGCCACATAGTCAATGGCGCGCTGATCCCAGTCGTCGCCGCCCAGGAAAGTGTCGCCGTTGGTCGAGCGTACCTCAAAGACGCCGTCTCCGACGT
>CAZWPV010000168.1:5695-6307 GCA_964635485.1 uncultured Anaerolineales bacterium | reverse complement strand
AGAATGTCTCCTTGCCAAGGAGAAGGTCACGGGTTCGAGTCCCGTCGCCCGCTCTCTTTTTCCGATTGTGACCAAGAGGCAAAGCCGATATGATTTCCTCGGCCTTTTGGTCTTTTTCGTGTCCGCCTCCTGCAACTATCCGACGCCGTAGGTAAGGGTATCTTCTCAGTAAGGGTGTTTAAGATGCGCTCTCCTCTGATTTATTGAGAGGTTATGACAGGGGCTAGCATGATACTGATTACCAACGCCACGGGATTTGTTGGACGAGCCGTAGTGCGTCGGTTGGTAGCCAAAGAGATGGAGGTGCGTTGCCTCCTGCGACCATCCCGGCGCGAACAGCGATTGCCCAAGGGCGTCTCCTTCTCCACGGTCTCGGCCAGCATGGATGACCTGCCTGCGCTGCGCACGGCGATGCAGGACGTGACGGCGATCCTGCACCTGGTGGGGGAGGACGATCCGGGCCAGGAACCGAGGCTGGAGCATTATGCTCAGCACACATCGAACCTGATCGAAGCGGCGCGTGAGGCTGGTGTGAGCCGGCTCATTTATCTAGGCCGGCTGGGAGCCGACCGTGCCTCTGCCTACCCAATCTTTCGCGCTACGGGGGAGGCG
>CAZWPV010000168.1:0-5685 GCA_964635485.1 uncultured Anaerolineales bacterium | reverse complement strand
GTAGCGGCCGACCGTGTAGCCGAGCCGGCCGTCGGGGGAGGCGGAGGCCGCGGTGCGGGAAAGCGGCATGGGTTACACTGTCCTCCGGTCGGCCGTCGCCTATGGGCCAGAGGATGCGTTCATCAGCGTTTTGGCGATGCTGGCCAAGGCCATCCCCTTCGTGCTGCCGATTCCCGAGGCAGGGATGTCCCGTTTTCAGCCCCTGTGGATTGGGGATCTGGTATCCTGCATCGTGGCTACGCTGGATCGGGACGATCTGATCGGGCGGGCTATTCCCCTTGGTGGTCCAGAGAATTTTACGCTAGAGCAGTTGGTGATGCAGGTGTTGGCGGTGTTGGGCGTGCGGAGACGTTTGGTGCACGTGCGCACGCCGCTGTTTCAGTTCGGCGTCGGTGTGTTTGACGCGCTGTTGCTGCACACGCCTGTGCCAACCCGGTGGCTCGACGTGGTGGCCGTGGGCAGTGCTGCGGAGCTTGGGTGTATCCCGCGCCACTTTGGCTTTGAGCCACGTCGCCTCGCTCAAGGCCTCGAGTATCTGAGTCGAAAGCATCCTTGGCGGCGCAACCTGCTGCGCTTCATCTTCGGATACCCCCATTATTGAGCAGTTGCCATGCCCGATTGGGCACCCTCAATGACGAAAACGCCTCCCCCTAGCCCCCTCCCACGGGTGGGGAGGGGGAACTATTCCTCCCCCCTGGTGGGGGAGGCTATGGGGGGAGCGCCGTTTATCTTCAGAGTAAATTTCCAGGTTTCGCCTGGGAACCCCTCAAGCGCTGGACAAATCCCCCAAAATCGTGTATCATTCTGCCGTTCTTGCTCTGAGGGGACAAATCTCGGCCAGATGAGGACGATCGGTGAGAAGGAGACTCGATGTTTGGAAAACAACTAGGGATTGACCTAGGCACCGTCAACGTGTTGGTATGTGTGCGAGGGCAGGGCGTCGTCTTGCAGGAACCCTCGGTGGTTGCCATCTCGGCCGAAGAGTACAAGATCGTCGCCGTCGGCGAAGAGGCCAAGGCCATGCTCGGTCGTACACCCGATGCCATCGACGTGGTGCGTCCGATGCGCGACGGCGTCATTGCCAACTACCGCGTGACCCATCGCATGCTGCAGTATTTCATCCGCAAGGCCTGCGGTGGCCTGAGCCTGGCCAAGCCGAGGGTGATGATCAGCGTACCCTACGGCGTGACGAGTGTGGAGAAGCGCGCGGTGCGCGAGGCCGCGCTGGACGCGGGCGCTGGCCGGGCACACTTGATCCCCGAGCCTTTGGCCGGGGCGATCGGGGCAGGTCTGCCGACGGGGACGCCGTCCGGCAACATGGTCGTCGACATGGGGGGCGGCGCCTCAGAGGCGGCCGTCATTGCGATGAACGGAATCGTCGTGGCGAACTCTGTCCGGGTGGGTGGCCTGCGCTTCGATGAGGCGATTGCGGCTTACATCCGCCGC
This sequence comes from uncultured Anaerolineales bacterium, assembly GCA_964635485.1. Lineage (GTDB taxonomy): Bacteria > Chloroflexota > Anaerolineae > B4-G1 > B4-G1 > JAFGED01. Next base: position 4,239 of record CAZWPV010000168.1, on the reverse strand, counting down.
AAGTACAACCTGATGATCGGCCAGCCGACGGCGGAGGAGGTCAAGATCCGCATTGGCTCGGCGCTGCCACTGGAGGAGGAGATGGAGATGGAGGTGCAGGGCCGCGACCAGGTCGCGGGATTGCCGCGCACCGTCACCATCAACTCCGAGGAGGTGACCGAGGCGCTTGCAGATCCCCTTGCGGCGGTAATCAGCGTGCTCAAGTCGGTGTTGGAAAAGACGCCGCCTGAGCTGTCGTCGGACATCATCGACCGCGGCATGGTGCTGGTAGGCGGCGGGGCGCTGTTGCGCAAGGTGGACGAGTTGATCACGCGCGAGACGGGCGTGCCGGCCTACATCGCCGATGCGCCCATCGCCTGTGTGGCGCGTGGGGCGTTGGAGGCGCTGGGGCAGTACGAGGTGCTCAAGCGCAGCGTGCCCGACCTGTAGCCTGTTAGTGGAGACGGCGGAAGGCGTGGGAATATTCCCGCGCCTTTTTATTCTTGGGCTTTCAGATGCCCGCACCTCTCTTATGAGACCCCTATCGTGATCGAGACCCAAGGACTCACCAAGCGGTTCAGAAAGATATTGGCGCTGGATGGCGTGTCCCTCACCTGCCGCGACGGGGAGGTCTTTGGCCTCCTCGGCCCCAACGGCGCGGGCAAGACCACGCTGCTGCGCTTGATCGCCTCTGTGCTGGAGCCCACCGCCGGCATTGCCCTGGTCGATGGCCTGAATGCGCGCAAGGAAAGTGGGCGCGTGCGCGCCCGCGTCGGGCTTTTGGTCGAGTCCGCCGGGCTCTACGATCGTTTCTCTCCGCGCGAGCACCTGTGCTTCTATGGCCGTCTCCACGGCCTGGACGGAGACCGGCTGAGACGGCGTGTGGATGTCGTGCTGGAGATGCTGGAGATGACCGACTTTGCCGATCGGCAGGCAGGGGGATTCTCCGCCGGTATGAGCCGTCGGGTGGTGCTGGGGCAGGCGCTGATCCACGACCCGCCCAACGTGATCCTCGACGAGCCCACGGCAGGGCTGGACGTGATGAGCACGCGCAACGTGCGGTCGCTCGTCGCTCGCTTCCGCGAGGAAGGACGCTGCGTCCTCATCTCCACCCATCTGATGGATGAGGCGCAGCGGCTCTGTGACCGCGTCGCCATCATCCACAAGGGACGGTTGCAGGCGCTGGGCGCGCCAGCGGAACTCGTGGCCCAGACCGGCGCAGCCAATCTGGAGGAGGCGTTCGTACACATCGTGGGGGAGGAGCGGCTGCGGGTCGATCTGTGGGAGCAGCAGCGCGAGCCACGCTGGTATCAATTTTGGCGTCGCAGCGGGCGAAAACGTCCTCGGAGGCGGCGGGATGCTTAGGGTGATGCGTACGATTTTCGTCCGGGAGACGCTCGATCTACTGCGTGACCGCCGGGCGCTCTTTTTCCTCTTTGCCGTGCCGCTGGTGGTACCTTTGCTGGGCGCGACGGCGGGTGTATTCGTCCTGTGGCAGGTGGCGCGCCAGGCCAGTGAGGGGATACCCATCGTCGTCGTCAACGGAGAGCAGTTGCCGGGGTTGGTCGATAGGCTGGAGGAAACCCGCATGTTGGAGTTGGTCGGTATGCCCTCCGATCTGGAGAGGGCGCTGCAGAGCGGCGAGTTGGTGGCCGTGATTGAGGTTCCGCCGGACGCTGCGGAAGCGCTCGCCGCCGAGGAGCAGGTCGCCCTCAGGCTGACCAGCAGTCGCAGCGGGTGGCTGCCCGACTTTGCCGTCCTGGCCATCGAGAGCGCGCTGGCGGATTACGGTGACAGGGTGCTGGCCGAGCGGCTAGACCGGCGCGAACTGGATCGCAATTGGCTGGAGCCGATCCGCCTGGAACGAGAGGTCGCCGCCCCGACGGGTGTGGCCGCCGCGCCGATTGCGGGCGAGGTCGGCCCTTCCTCGCTCGGCAGCATCTTTCTGCCCCTGGCCGTGGCCTCGTGGGCCTTTAGCGGCGGGTTGAACCTGGTGGCCTCGATGACGGTCGGCGAAAAGGAGCATCGCACGATGGAATCGCTGCTGGTCGCCCCGGCCAGCCGAATCGGGATCGTGCTGGGCAAGATCGCCCTCAGCATCCTCGCCTCGGCGATCACGGTTGGACTGTGGTCGCTGGATAGCCTGGGCTACACGTTTCTGCTTGCGGCCCTGCCCGCCGGTTTGGGAGGCTTTACGACTTCCTTCGTCGGCCAGTTGGGGAACATGGGGCTGGTGGTGGTGTGGCTCGTGCTCTTGATGCTGCCCTTTATGACGATGGCGAACGGCTTGGTGGCGGCTGTATGCACCTTTGCCAAGAACTATCGCGAGTCCAATCTCTTCCTGGGCGTTTTGCAGTTGCTGCTTCCGGGGATAACGCTTCTGGCGGTCTTTGGCGTCGGTAGCTCACCGCCGGTGGCCGTGTACGCGCTGCCGGTGGCGGGGGTGCTGGTGGCGATGCGCGACCTGTTTGGAGGCGGCATCGCGCCCGGGGCACTGGTGTTGGCGTGGGGGGCGGCGGCTCTCTATGCCGTGGGGGCCATCCTGCTGGCGGCCTATGTCTTTTCCCGCGAGTGGGCCTTGATGCGGGGAGTGTGATCGAGAGTCGGTTCTCAGGAGGCCTCTTCGGAGATCTCTTCGGAGGCCCCCTCCTCAGAAGAACTGCGGCGCTCTTGCGCCCGTTTCCTGAATTCTCTGGCCTGCTTCGCCAACTCCTGGAAATAGTTGGTTTCTGTGATGGCGCTGACCTGCCGCTCGCGCTTTGTCTGGTCGATTTCGATGCGTAGTTGCTTGATCTCTTCCCGTAGTTTCTGCTCCCGCTCTCGCACCTGTTGTGCTTTTTCGATGGCGAGCGCGGCCTGCGGTGCGATGGTCTCCAGCAATCGTTGGTCGTTCTCGTCAAAGGCACCGACCTGACTGCTGACCAGTTCGAGCGTGCCCACCAGGCGGTCGCGGATGATGAGGGGCACGCCGAGTATGGAGCGGACGATGATGGCGAGTGTCAGTATGCCGGTCTTTCCTGTGGGGGTGGCTTCGTACTCTCCGGTGTGGGCGTCGTCTATGAGGAGGCTTTTGCGTTCCGCGGCGATCTTGCCGGTAAGCCCGACTCCGAGCCGATAGCTCTTGCCGCGTGTGTCTTCGAAACCCTGCCTGCCGCGCCATGCCTTGACGAACAGTGCCTGCTCTTTGCGGTCGTAAAGCGTGATCTCGGCGGCCTCGTAAGCGACCAAGTCTTTGACCCTGCCGAGGATGGCCTGCAGCGTCTCGTCCACTTCCAGCGACGCGGTGATATCTTGGCCGATCTCGTAGACCATCTCCAGTTCGGTCAGGCGCCGGCTCAGGGTAGATACCATGTCGCCGAAGGCGACTCCCAGTTGGACAATTTCATCCTGGCCATGCTTTATGTCGGCGATATCCGAGGGCTCCACAGGCTGGTCGTTCTTCACGGCGGTGGCGATGTTGCTCAGTCCGCGAATGGGGCGCGTGATACTCCGAGCGAGCAGGATGGAGATGATGAGGGCTATCACGCCCGTCAGCACCGCGCCGGCGAGGGCCACCGTTTCTGGCTGCAGCAGGGCTTCTCCGGCGCCGATGGCTTCGCCCTGTGTCTGCGTGACGATGTAATAGGAAACGCCCGCCATCGGCAGAATGGCCAGGGCTACGAAGATGATGGCCAGCTTGGCGCCGATGCCGATGGATCGACGCGGGCTCGATCTCTTTTCGACAGATGACTTGCCCATGGGTAAACCTCCTGGCTGCCTCTTCCGGGTTGGGTAACCTGGCAGGGAAGTGCAGTCTATCTTATGTTAGTCGTCGTAGACTTTCCAATAAGGTCTTTCGGGTTCCCATTGCGCGCTGAATTCCTCTGGAACAGGGCCCAAAAGCGCCTCGCACTCGGCGGTGACGGTCCCATCTGGCAGGCGAATCTCTCCGCCCACCTTGGTGGTCATGCCCCCTTCTCTTTCCACCCATCCCACGGCGGTCAGTCCCGTTTCGGTGGGCGTGGGATGGCGGTAGCGGACGGTCAGGCGCAGCGTCGCGAACAGATTGTCATGATTCCCGTTCAGCATCACCGCCCGCCCTGCGGTCTCGTCCAAGATGGCGGCGACGATGCCGCCGTGGACGACGCCGGGGTACCCCTGGTACTCGGCGGGTATGACGAACTCGCTGCGCACCTGTTGGTTCTCCGCGTCGTCGTAAAAGGCCAGCTTTAGCCCGACGGGGTTCTGCAGGCCGCAGAGGAAGCACATTCGAGAGTTGGG
>CAZWPV010000167.1:0-6316 GCA_964635485.1 uncultured Anaerolineales bacterium | reverse complement strand
TTCCGTCTTTCCTCGCGCAGCTCCCGGCTCAGTCGCAGGCGGAAGCGCGCCAAATCGCGGAACGCCTTGACGACCACTTTGACGTTGGCGCCGGTGGGGTGGCCTGCCACGCGCGGCAGGTGCGCCACCGGAACCTCGGCGATGCGGAAGCCGCGCGCCTTTGCCCTGGCCAGAAACTCGGTGTCGATCATCGCGCCGTTGGAGATGAGGCTCACGTGCTCCAATATCTCGCGCCGAAACAGCTTGAAGCCGCAGTCGATGTCTCGGCACAGGTAGCCGAACAACAGCCGCACCAGCGTGTTCCATCCGAAAGCGTTGAACTTGCGGACGAGAGAGTCCTGCCGGTCGGCTCGGTAGCCGGACACGATGTCCGCCCGATTTATTGCTTCGAGGAATCGGCTGATTTCACCAAAAACGAATTGTTTGTCTGCTGGAATAAATGCGATCAAGTCTTTGGTGGCAGCGGCGAACCCCGCCTTCAATGACCCACCGTAACCCCGATTTGGGTAGTGTTCCACCAGCCGGAAGTTGGGGATGCGCTGCTCCAGCTCGCGGGCGATCTCGCCTGTGCGGTCGGTGCTGCCGTCGTTGACCAAGATGATTTCATAGTCCATGCCTAACTGTTGAGCTGCCGCCGACACTTCCTCCACGGCGTTGGCGACGTTTTCCTCCTCGTTGTAGGCGGGAAGGACGATGGACAGACCGGGCATATCCTCTCCTTGGTTTTAGAGTGTTCCCAATGTTACACCAATCTATCCAAATCCGCAATTGGACGGCATTTTCGGGAAGATCACAATTGCCAATAGCCAACCGCTGGGGTATAATTTACGTGGATTGGATGTATGGCCGTTTCAGTCGCTCAATCGATCAAGGACAGCCTGACGCGCACGCGCAACGCGGTCTTTAGCCGCGTGGCGGGCCTGTTTGGCGCCAGCGAGGTGACGGCTGCCACCTGGGAAAAACTGGAGGAGCTGCTGATCCAGGCTGACGTAGGCGTCGAGACGACGCTGCATCTGGTCGACAGGCTGCGCCGGCGGGCGCGTGACGAGGCGATATTCAAGTCCGACGCGTTTCGCGTGGCGCTGAAGGGTGAACTGCGCGCACTGCTGCCCGATCCGGCGCCGCTCGACCTGGGCGGCCGCCCCCTGGACGTGGTGCTCATCGTCGGGGTCAACGGCTCCGGCAAGACGACGAGCATCGCCAAGCTGGCCTATCGCTATAAGCAGGAAGGCCGCCGGGTGCTATTGGCGGCAGCCGACACCTTCCGCGCAGCGGCGGTGGATCAGTTGGAGGTCTGGGCAGGGCGCGCGGGGGTGGGCGTCGTCAAGGGGCCGGAAGGGGGCGATCCCGGCGCGGTCGTCTTTGACGCACTCCAGGCGGCCCTGTCGCGCGGGATGGATATGCTGATCGTCGATACTGCTGGGCGGTTGCACACGCAGTATAATCTAATGGCCGAGTTGCGCAAGGTGCGCAAGGTGGCGGGTAAGGGTGTGGAGGGTTCGCCTCACGAGACGCTGCTGGTCATCGACGCCACCACCGGGCAGAACGCGCTTTCGCAGGCGCGGCACTTTCAAGAGGCAGTCGATGTGACCGGCGTGGTGCTGGCCAAGCTGGACGGTACCGCCAAGGGCGGGATGGTCTTTGCCATCGCCCGTGAGTTGAGCCTGCCGGTGCGCTTTGTCGGCACGGGGGAGCGCATGGAGGACCTGATGCCGTTCGACGCGGGTGCGTTCGTGGATGGATTGTTTGCCTAGGAGGTATTTGTGGAAGAACTTACTAACCGTCTGACGACCCTGAAAGAGAAGCTCGATTACATCCGGGGGCGTCTTTGACCTAGCTGCGAAGGAAAAGGAAATCGCGGAGCTGGAAAAGCGCGCCAGCGCCCCGGATTTTTGGGACGGCCCCGAGACGGCGCAGGGCGCGATGCGCAAGCTTTCCGGCCTGCGGGAGGAGGTGGATCAATGGAACGTGTTGGCGCAGCGGGTGCACGATGCGCTCGAGCTCGCCGCGCTGGGTGACAAAAGCCTGACGGAGGAGCTGACCAGTGAGGCGGAGGCACTGGAGGAAGAGGTCGATCGTCTGGAGTTTCGTCTGCTTCTCTCTGGCCCGCACGACCGGGGTGACGCCATCCTGGCCATCCATGCCGGGGCCGGTGGCACCGACGCCCAGGACTGGACCGAGATGCTGCTGCGCATGTATCTGCGCTGGGTCGAGGCGCGTGGATACAAAGCCGAGTTGGTGGATCGCCTGCCCGGCGAGGAGGCGGGCATCAAGCGTGCCATGGTCGCTATCTCCGGTTCGTATGCCTATGGTTACGCGCGCGCCGAGCGGGGTGTGCATCGCTTGGTGCGTCTCTCTCCGTTCGACGCTGCTCACCGCCGCCACACGTCGTTCGCGCTGGTCGAGGCCTGGCCCGATCTCGAGGACGATATCACGGTGACCATCAACCCCGACGACGTCCAGATTGACACCTTCCGTGCCTCGTCGGCGGGTGGGCAGCACATGCAAAAGAACGACACGGCGGTGCGTCTAACGCACATTCCCACCGGCATCGTCGTCTCGTGCCAGAACGAGCGCTCTCAGGCCCAGAACCGAGAGGTAGCGATGCGCGTGCTGCGGGCGCGGTTGATCCAGATGGAGGAGGAAAAGCTGCAGGCCGAGATCGCAGAACTCAAGGGGGAGCACGTCGATGCAGGCTGGGGCAATCAGATTCGTTCTTACGTGCTGCATCCCTATCAGATGGTCAAGGACCATCGCACCGATCACGAGACCGGCAACGTGCAGGCCGTTCTCGACGGGCGGCTGGATGATTTCATGGAGGCTTATTTACGTTTCAAGATGGGGTCGGAGTAGACAAGCTGGGCACCAGTCAAAAAGGGAGGTAAAAATGAGAAAGTCTGACATGGATGAGAGGAAAAAACTCGCGGTCGAGCGTGCGGCCAGTGTTGCGGCACGGAGGACCCGGTCTGCTGTGCAGATAGCCAAGAGCGCGAGCGAGGAGACGCGCGCCAAGTTGGAGGATCTCCAGGACACGTTCAACGATCTGCAGGAATCGCTGTTGCTGACCGGGGCGCGCAACAACATGGAGGAGGTCGGAACCAAGCTTTCTCTGTTGCCGAGCAAGATCGAGCAACTGCGCACCCGGGGTTATGCCTTCCGCAGCTTTCTGGAGAACAAGGTCCAGGTGCTGACCGAGAAGTGGGAGCAGACGCGTGCCAGTGTATCTCGGGAGATCGACAAGCGCACGCGGGAGCTGGGGCGGGAATCGGATGAGACCGAAGGCGTCCTGCGGCAGGCGGTGGCCAGCGCCCGGGAGGCTGCCGTCTCCCGCGCCGAAAGCGCCGTCGGCGCACTGGAGAGCAAGGTGCGGGCGGCCGACTCGGCGATCGAGGCCATGTACAACACCTTGCAGCAGAACGTGAACCAGACCAGCGCGCAGGTAGAAGAGATCGAGTGGCTGCTCGATCAGATCGACGAGGCCTGCTTCGAGCTTCATCCGGCCGAGGATCCCGTGATGGCCTGCGAGGCCGAGTACATGGAAACCGAGAAAGAGGGACCAAAGGGCATCCTCTACTTGACCGACGAGCGATTGATCTTTGAGCGGAAGGAGGATGTCGCTACCAAGAAGGTGCTTTTCATCACCACGCAGAAAGAGACGGTGCACGAGCTTTTGCTTGAGGTCCCCGTTGGCCAGATCGAAGAGATCAAGGCGCAGGATAAGAAAAAGTTCCTGGGCCGTAAGGAGATGCTGGAGCTGCTCTTTGCTCCCGAGGCCGATTTCAGCGGCGCCACGTTCCGCTTGCACGGCGGTGCCAAGAACGAGGATTGGGATGCGCTGATCGGCCGCGTCAAGTCTGGCGAGATCGACAAGGAGCGTTCCCATCCCAAGGATGAGGCGGTGGTGGAGGCTGCCCGTTCTGCGCCGACCAAGTGCCCCACCTGCGGCGCGGCCCTTCCCGCCGAGATCGTGCGCGGTCAGCGTGAGATCACATGCGAGTATTGTGGTTCAGTCGTTCGGTTGTAAAACCCAGAAACTGGTTTTTTGGGTTGCGGAAAAACCCGGTTTCTTTGGAGCTGAGGGACACAAGGTTGAATTAACATCGCTGCCCAATAGTTGAGGCCAGGGGGTGACAGATGGCGGAGAAGCTTATCGGCACGGTGTCTCACTGGTTCGGCAATATCATGGTCGCCGGGATCGATCTGACGAGTAAGCTCGCCGTGGGGGATCGTGTGCACATTTTGGGGCACACCACCGATTTCGAGCAAGAGATCAAGTCGATGCAGATCATGCACCAGGACGTGAGCGAGGCCGATCGTGGCGACGATGTGGGGGTCAAGCTTGAGGCCCGGGCGCGGGTCGGCGACGAGGTCTACAAAGTGGAATAGGCGTTGGCTGATGTCCTGAACCAAGTCCGGCGCACAATCGAGAATTACGGTTTGCTCGCTCGCGGCGACGGGGTCGTCGTCGGCGTCTCCGGCGGGCCGGACTCGCTGTGTTTGCTTCACGTCCTGCTGCGCCTGCGTGAAGCGTACGATCTGCGGCTTCACGTGGCACATTTGCATCACGGCGCGCGCGGCGCAGACGCCGATGCCGACGCTGAATTCGTGGCGTCGCTGGCTGCCGAATGGGGGCTGGCGGTCACGGTCGAAAAGCAGGACGTGCCTGCGCTGGCCCGCGAGCATCGGCTGGCCTTTGAGGAGGCGGCGCGGCGCGTGCGCTACGCCTTCCTGGCACGGGTGGCTGCCGAGACCGGCGCGCACAAGATCGCCGTGGGCCACAACGCCGACGACCAGGCCGAGACGGTACTGATGCATTTTTTGCGTGGGGCCGGGCCGGCCGGGCTGCGCGGGATGCTTCCTGCGACGCCCATCACCGACTATCGCCTGCTTGATATCCTGCATCCTGCATCCTGCATCCTCATTCGTCCGCTTCTGGAGGTGGTTCGCGCTGAGATCGAGCGCTATTGCGCTGACCACGGTTTGAAGCCGCGCTTCGATCGCTCCAACCTGGACACCACCTATTTCCGCAATCGCCTGCGCCACGAACTGCTTCCGCTGCTGGAGACCTATAACTCCAACGTGCGCGATAGGCTGTGCCACACGGCGGCCGTCGTCGCCGCCGACTACGAACTGCTGGCGCAGTTGCAGGGGCGGGCCTGGAACGACGTGGTGCGCGAGGAGCGAGAAGCCGCCGTCGTCTTCGACCGGGCGGGCTGGCGGGCGCTGCCAGTGGCGTTGCAGCGTGCCGTGTTGCGACAGGCGGTCTATCGCCTGCGGAGAAGCCTGCGCGACGTGGATTTCGTCCACGTGGAGGACGCCCGGCTGGTGGGCTTGAACGGTGAGACGGGCGCGCAGGCTACACTGCCCGGCGGCTTGGCGTTCACCGTGGGGTACGAGACGCTGACCGTCGGCGACGAGGGGAATGCCGGCCCGCCGCCCGACCAACCCCTGCTGTGGCAAGGTGAGCTGCTGCCGGTACGGGTGCCCGGGGCTACAGCGCTCCCTGAGTCTGACTGGGTGCTGCGGGCCGAGTTGCTGGAAGCTTGGGATGTGCAGCAGATAGCGGATAACGCCGATCCTTGGACGGCCTATCTTGACGCAGATGCCCTTGCCGACCCGCTGGTGCTGCGCCCGCGCCGTCGAGGGGAGCGCTTCTGCCCACAGGGAATGGGGGGGCACGGCGTCAAGCTGAGCGCCTTTCTCATCAACCGCAAGGTCCCCCGCGCCTGGCGCGATCACGTGCCGCTGCTCGTGGCGGGTGATTCAATCGTGTGGGTGTGCGGCCAGCGCGTGGGGGAAGGGGGCGCAGTTGAAGTGGAGACGCGGCGGGTGGCGCGGATGCGATTTGAACGGGCCTGATGCATCTTGTGGAGACTCGTGCTTTTGAGCTATTTGTGATAAAATGCTGGTCGCTTTTGCCAAAGCTGGCGGGCGGTCGAGACGCCCGGATCTCAAACGGGAGGCAGTATGTTTGACGAAAGAGGTTTGACCGATAGAGCACGCGGTATCCTGTTCTGGTTTACCATTGCCATGATTGCATTGGTCGCTGTCATCGCGATCATCGTTATCCTGCGCGCTTGCACCAGTGTCATCTCGCCGCCGGATGAAGCGGCCGCGCTGACAATCGCCCCATCAGAGGTCAGCCTGTGCCCCGGCGACCAGCGCCAGTTTACGCTTCAGGAGGGTGGCGAGGCCGTTTGGGAGACCACGGATCCAGGTGGCAGTGTCTCCCAAAGCGGCAATTATGCCGCCGGCACCATGCCTGGCGATTACATTGTCAAGGCCTCGCGTGACGGGCAGGAGGCCATGGCCGTGG
>CAZWPV010000166.1:0-6324 GCA_964635485.1 uncultured Anaerolineales bacterium | reverse complement strand
ATCTCAAACCGGTAGCTGCCAGCAGGCAGCGTCGCGGGAAGCTCCGGACCATATTCTTCTCCTTCCCACGTCACTCCCCGCGCCCACGAACCCCCAGGGCCCGTCAACACGTAACCTGTCCTGTCCGGGTGACCAGGGCCCGAACACGGCAGCCACGAGGCATTGATAGAGGCGCTGACGTCAATAGCGACACATCCCGAAGGTATCGTGAAAAGCGTCTCGTGCGGGACGCACTCGTCGTCACTCCACGCTGAGGCTGTCTTTTGTTCCCCCGGCGTGCAGGTATCTGGCTGCAACGTGTAGTAAAGCGCATACGAATCGTTCCTCCCGTATCGTTCCAAGGAAATCGTGTAATTCCCGGATGGCAAGATATCGGGAGGCTTTGTACCGTACGTTCCACCGCCCCAGGTCACTCCCCCGCTCCACGACACCGGGCCGGTCACCGCATAGCCTACCATGTCCGTGTGCCCCGCACCAGGCGAACAAGGCGAAAAAGATGTATTTGCCTGAGCGCGGACCTTGGTCCCGATCCACCCGGCAGGTATCACAAAGTCTTCAGATTCGGCAATACAGTCGCTATCCGACCATGCCGTTGCGGATCTTTCCTCACCCGGTTCTTGCGCCAAACCCATCCCACCGGCCGTGAGCAGAATCCCCACCAAGACCAAGATCAGCCAAGATCGTCCCTTCATTGCCTTCCCCCAACTCTCGAAAATATCTACCGCCCTTCCACCTCTGCGCCCGCGCGCAACCGGCGCGTTTTCTATATTTTATCACAAGTTTACTGCAAGTGCTACCTCCAGGCGATTGCATCTCCCATCGGTTCAAATGACTCGGCGATTGTCCTATTAACCGCCAGGCCTTATCTTGCCCCCCTGCCAAGTTGATCTATAATCAGTCCCAATCCCAACAAACCAGCGAGGCACAATGCACACACACTCTCTATCCGAAAAATGGCAATTCCGCGAGAAGGGCACCGAGGCCTGGCTCCCCGCTCAGGTGCCCGGCTCCGTCCACACCGACCTGCTGGCGCTGGGCCGCATTCCCGACCCCTTCGTCGCCGATAACGAACTGCGCGTGCAGTGGGTCGCCGAGCGCGCCTGGGAGTACCGGCTCCTCTTCCAGGCCGATCCGAGGCTGCTGGCCGAGGAGCGCGTCTACCTGGTCTGCGACGGGCTGGACACGCTGGCCGACGCGACCCTCAACGGCCAGCCGGTGGGCCACGCGGAGAACGCCTTCCGGCAGTACCGTTGGGACGTCACGGCGCTCCTGGAAGAGGGCGAGAACGCGCTGCACATCGCCTTCCCCTCGCCGATGGCCGCCATCCGCGCCCGGCTGGAGGAGCAGCCGCTGCGTAGCCCTTCCCACTCCATCCCCGGCGGCCCCTACCTGCGCAAAGCCCCCTGCCAGTTCGGATGGGACTGGGGGCCCAAGCTGCCGCCGGTCGGCATCTGGAAAGACGTCCGGCTGGAGGGATACACCGCCGCCCGCCTGGACGACGTTCACCTGCGCCAGCAGCACGCCGACGGCGCCGGTCGCGGCGCCTTCATCGTCAGCGCCGACGTGGCCATCGAGCGATGGCAGGACAGCGACCTGACCGTCAGCCTGCGCCTCGTCGCGCCCGATGGAACGGTGCAGGAGACGGCAATCGCCCTGGCAGGCGGCGCGACGGCCGGCGTGTTGGGCATCGAGGTGGACGACCCGCACCTGTGGTGGCCCAACGGCTACGGCGACCAACCGCTCTACAAAGTCGAGATCGCGCTTCGTCGAGACGAGGAGACCTGCGACCGGCGCGCTTTCCAACTGGGCCTGCGCACGCTCGAGCTGCGCCAGGAGCCGGACGAATTTGGCACGTCGTTCACCTTCGTCGTCAACGGCGTGCCCATCTTTGCCAAGGGGGCCAACTGGATCCCCGCCGACGCTTTCCCCACCCGCCTCGGCGACGAACACCTGGAGCACCTCGTCCGCAGCGCCGCCGAGGCGCACATGAACATGCTGCGCGTGTGGGGCGGCGGCTTCTACGAGGAGGAGCGCTTCTACGACCTGTGCGACCGGTACGGCATCCTGGTGTGGCAGGATTTCATCTTCTCCTGCAGCACGTATCCCACGGACGAGGCGTTCTTCGAGAACGTGCGCGTCGAGTTGGTGGAGAACGTGCGCCGGCTGCGCCACCGCGCCAGCCTGGCCCTGTGGTGCGGCAACAACGAGATGGAATGGGGCTGGGTTTCGTGGGGATGGAACGACCTGGAGGAAAGCCAGCGCCTCGAGGCAGCCTACGACCGTCTGTTCCACCACCTCCTGCCGGAGCTGTGCGCCGCCGAGGCCCCGGACACCCCCTACTGGCCGAGTTCCCCCTCGTCGGGCACCCCTTTCCAAGACCCCAACGGAACCGAGGCCGGGGACACCCACAACTGGGAGGTGTGGCACGGGAACAAGCCGTTCGCGGCGTACCGGGCGCACGACTCCCGCTTCGTGAGCGAGTTCGGCTTCCAGTCGCTGCCGCCCCTCGATACCATCCGCACTTATGCCGACGAGGCCGATTGGAACATGACCTCGTACATCATGGAGCACCACCAGCGCAATACCGCGGGCAACGGCAAGATCGTCGCTTACATGACCGACCACTTCCGCCTGCCCAAGGACTTTGCCTCACTGGTCTACGTGACACAGGCGCTGCAAGCCGAATGCGTGCGCACCGGCGTGGAATACTGGCGGCGCAACCGGCACCGCACCAGCGGCACGCTCTACTGGCAACTGAACGACTGCTGGCCCGTCGCCTCCTGGTCGAGCCTGGACTACTTTGGACGCTGGAAAGCGCTCCACTACGTCGCCCGCCGCTTCTACGCGCCGGTGCTGCTCTCGGCGGAAGAAGAGGGCGCTACCGTTTCGCTGCACGTCACTAACGATCTGACGAGCGAGTGGCGGGGAACCGTCCGCTGGTCGCTGGAGACGCTGGCGGGAGAGGTGCTGGCCGCTGGCGAGAAATCAATCACCGTTCCCGCATTGAGCGCGGAGCAGGCTTGTACACTAGATTTTTCCGGTCAGATCGACGTCCACAACCGCCGCCAGGTCGTGCTGGTCTACGAGCTATGGCAAGATGACGGATGTACGCATCCGCAGCGAACCAGCCTGGGCGTGGTGCCGTTCGCGCCCAGCAAGCACCTCGCGTTGACCGATCCCGAGCTGCGCTACACCGTCGACGAAAGGAACACAGGCTTCGAGATCGAGGTCACGGCGCAAAAGCTGGCCCGCTTCGTCTGGCTGGAACTGGAAGGGGCAGATCCGATCTTTGGCGACAACTTTTTCGACCTGCCCGCCGGTCGCACGATGAAAGTGACGCTGCCCAAGATCAAGGGCTGGAACCTCGACCGCGTGCGCGAGACACTGCGCGTGCGCAGCCTGGTGGACTCGTTTTAGGAAAGGAGAACAAGTGGGAAAACACATCCTGATGGTTCTCGGCGGCACGTGGCACGATTTTGAAGGCTTTGCCGCCGCGATGACACCCGTGATCGAAAACGCCGGCCACCGGGTCACGGCGACCTACGAGCCGGAAGCTATCGCCCAACTGGGCGAAAGCGGCTACGACCTCGTCCTGCTCAACACCTGCATCGGCGAGCGGCGGGAGGACGACGGTCCCACTGCCCCCGGATTCACCGACGCCCAGGCCGAGAGCCTCGCGCGCTGGGTGCGTGGCGGGGGCGGGCTGCTATCGATGCATGCCGCCACCGTGGCAAGTCAATCCAGCCCGGCGCTACGTGCGCTACAGGGCGGCGTTTTTGTCAGCCACCCGCCCCAGTTCAGCTTCACCGTCTACCCGCTGTACGAGGAGCATCCCATCACCGCCGGGATCGAGGCCTTTGCCGTCTACGACGAGTTCTACGTGCAGGACTATGACCCGTCCGTCGAGATTCACATGATCGCCCTCGACCAGGGTGTGGCCCACCCGATGGTTTGGAGCAAGCGCGAGGGAAAAGGCCGCGTGGCCTACATCGCCATGGGGCACGATCTGGGGGTGTGGAGCCTCGAACCCTACCAGCGGCTGACGTTGCAGGCCATCGATTGGCTGACGGCCTGAGCGGGCAGCGCGCTCGCCGCTATCTCACTTCCAACTCGGCGATGATGAGCACGTCGTCCGGCTGCGCCTGACCGTCCACGAACACCGGCAGCCGCTCGCCGGTGAGCGGGTCGTATAGCCCTACCCCAATCTTGCCGACGCCCACGGCTGCGTCTGCCCCGATCTCCACCACGTGCGGATCGGTCACGACCTCACCGGGCAACCAGCCCTCGGTCGAGAGGCCACTGTTCCCCGGCAGGCTGTCGTGCTGCCCGGATATGACGGTGCCGGTGGGATCGTACAGGTGGACAAAGACCTTGTAGCTTTTTCCCACCTCATCCAGCGCCTGCCAGTAGAGAACGACCTCTATCTGCCCGCCAGGGTTGGGCGCGGTCTCCACCAGATCAAAGCCCAGCAGCCGGATGCGGGAGCCAAAGTCGGCGACCAGGGGATACTTGGGATCGGGCAGGTCAAAATAGTGCGCCCGGCCAGAGATCTCTCGCGTGCCCAGCAAGATGGGATCGCCGACCACCTGCCCAGTCGCGTGGTCTGACACGACCAGATACAGATCAAACTCCCCGCTCTCCAGATCAGCGGGAATCCGCATCATGTAGAACACGTGCACCGGCTCGCCGCTCACCCAGCGACTGGTCGGGTGTCGCTCAGAGCCCACGAGTTCTTCAACCGAGGCAACCACGTCGTCGCTATCCCGCAGCTCCAGGCGTGCAACATAGTCGCCGGTGGAAATGCGCATCGCCTGCCACTGCAGTTCGACCACCAGCGTGCTGCCCGGTGAAAACCCAAACAGCAGATGATACTTGGTGAGCGCCAATTCCTGGTTAAATGTCGGTGAGTCCGCCTTCCATGTGGGCTTGATGCTGGCCGTCCCCTCGACCTCGACCGGGCCGACGAGGAGCTGTCCACCGACACCACTCTCGTCGGCAAAGCTGATATCCCCGGCGCTGGTGAACACGCCGATCTGAAAATACGTCGTCTGCGGCGGGACGTAGGACTCTACAGGCACCACATAGCGCTGGGCCACCACGTCCCCCTCCGTCCAATCCCACACAGGATAGGCGTTGTAATGGCTCACGTGATCCACGCAGCGGCCGAACGACGCTTCTTGCAGGCAGGCGTAGCTGAACGGCAGGTCGGACGTATCGACCTGGACGTCGGGCGGGACGCGCCAGTAAACGACGACGGGTGCCTCCGTCTGGCGCTGGACTCGCGCCGGCGCATCGACGCCCAGTATCTCCCGGTTGTGGAGGAAGCGGCCGTTCACCGCGCGCGCAAACTGCCACGGCACGTCGTACAACGCCCCTCCGGGGATGCGATAGACCCAGAGCTGCTGCCGCCCGGAGGCGTCGTCCTCCTCGTAGACCAAATAGCCGCCCAATACGGCCAGGGCATCAGGGTTGGGCGGGCACGACAGGGTAAAGATCATCACCACGTCCTGTCCGGCCCAGCCCGAGGGCCAGACCGTCACCGAGTTGCCGTCGAAAAAGCGCACCGGGCCGGCGTAGTTGGACTGCAGCTCGATCAGCACACGTCCCAGGTCACCGGGATACCGGGTGGATATCCAGACCGGCGTGCCAGGGGGCACGGAGCCGTGCAGATAGCGGGCTGCGGCGGCCACGTCCGCCTCGTAGACGTTGAGCACCTCGGGGTGCGTAGGCCAATCGACAAAGTAATCGTGCCACGTATCTGCGCCAACGAACCCCAGCCCGACGATGGCCACGAGAGGCAGCGCCAGCCGGGCTATGAGCGCCCGGCGATCAAACCGTCGCGCCCACCGCACCACTCGCTCCCAGGCGAAATCCGCACCGATGGCAGGCATCAAATAGATGGGCGTCAATGCACCGACCGAGCGCCAGAAGGAGGGAGCGCCGGTGGCAAGCACGTTGGGCAGAAGCATCACCGGAAGCCACATGAGCATCAACGAGTAGGCGGGCCGCCGCAGCCGCCACAAGGACACGACCAGCCCCAGGTAGAAGAACGCACCCGCGACGGCATCGAACACCGGCCGCCCGGAGGGATTGTAGCGCCACCCGTCATCCCCCTTGAACGTGAACATGCCCAGCGTGGCCTTTAGGGCCTCCAAGACGGGTTCAGGGTTCCCCGCCAGGAGTTCGTTTACCTCCGCATCGGTCTCTCTCACCCGGTGGCTAAAGAAATCAAAATGCTGCATCGCGTAGAGCGCCAGGGGAATCAAGACCAGCACCGCGACGATGCCGACCAACACCAAGCGGCCCCGGTTGGCGCGCAGCAGG
>CAZWPV010000165.1:0-6353 GCA_964635485.1 uncultured Anaerolineales bacterium | reverse complement strand
CTGCAGAAAGCGCAGGTCCCGCCCGGCGCCGATGGCGACGGTGCTGAGGGTGATCCCCTCGGCGGCGATCTCCACCTCCACCATCTCCCGCACGCCCTCCTGGTGCTCTGAATCGGAGCCGTCGGCCAGCAGGATGATGTGGCGCACCGGCTTGTCGGAATCCGCCAGATACCCCAGTGCCGCCTGGAGGCCTTCGCGCACGTAGATGCCGCCACCGCCGGCCTGGAGCCGGACCACTTTGTCGATCACCTCGTCGCGCTGGCTGCCGGGCAGCGGGCCGATGACGTCGGCAGGGCGGTCGTCGAAGGCGATGACGGTGATCTCGTCCAGCTCGGTGATCAGCTCGGCGACGCGGGCAGCCGCCTCCCCGGCCAGGCGAATCTTTTGCACCCCGCTCTCCTGCGCCGCCATGCTGCCCGACTTGTCGATCACGACGACGATGGCCATCGGCGGGAAGCGCTCCGTATCCTGGATCGTCATATCGACCGGCAGCGTCTCCTCCAGCGGCGTCTTGAACCAGCCCCCTACCCCGTAGGCGTTCGGCCCACCTACCGCCACCAGGCCGCCGCCCAGATCACGCACGTAGGATTGGAGCGCGGCGAGCGCGCGTGGAGAGAACGCCTTGGCGGGCGTGTTGACCAACACGACGGAGGCATACTCGGCCAGGCTGGCGGGATCGGATGGAAGTCCGCCGGCCGTGGTCACGCTCACCTCAAGTCCGGCAGCCCGCAGCGCGGCTGTCAAAGCCTCCCCCTCTAGCTCACCCCCATCCAGGGGAAGAACCAACAGGACGCGAGGCGGCCCCTCCACCAGCGAGAAGGCGGAGAGGGCGTTGTTCTGCACATAGACGTCGTCGACGGGCGTGAGGTAAGCGCGGAAGGGCGCAAACCCCGGCTCGCCAGCGGTGAGCGGGACGGCAAACGTGTTGACGCCGGGGTTCAGATGCACCCCTCGCTGCGCCACGACCTTGTCCCCGGCCAGGACGGTGAGCACGGCGTCCACGTCGGCGGTGGCACGGGCAGTGACGTTGAGCGTGAACTCCTCGCCCCGATGCAGCCGGTCGGGGGCGGTTAGGCTTGAGATCCAGGCTTCTACCCTCCCCCCCTCATTCTCCCCTGCTAGCGGGGGGGATAGCGGGATCACGTCTACCCGGATGCCTTGAGACTGCGCCAGACGCACCGCCTGCTCCGCCTCGCCCAGCGTGGGGAGGCCATCGGACAGGATGACCATCCGCCGAGCCATGCCTGTGGGGAAGAGAGCCATCCCCAGCCGGATTGCCCCCTCCAGGTCAGTCTGGTGAGCGAGAGGGATGGAGGCAATCTCGCCCAGGTCGCCGCCGCCGACCATCTGGCGCTCGACCAGCGCGTCGGCCCCAAAGAGCACCAGCGCCGCCCGGTCGTCGGGCCCCAGCGCCGCCAGCGCCTCCTCGACAAAGGCCAGCGCCCGCTCCTGCTCTTCCTCAGAAACGCTATCGGAGACATCCACCAGGAAGACGATGGCCAGTTCGTCGCCGCCGTGGACCGACTGCATCCCGGCCAGGCTCAGGATGGCGAACAGCACGATCAGACAGCGCAGGACGATGGCCGCCCACGCCCGGCCGCGCCCGTAGCGTCCCTTGGGCCAGCCCAGGTAGACGAAATAGGGCACGAGTATTAGCAGCAATAAAAATAATGGTTGCGTGAAAGCCATTGTTTTACTTCGCCGCAGGACACGGCACCTGCGCCACCCGCATCAGCGCGACACTATGGTATAAAGATGCAGCTGGATAGAAAACTCCTCCAGCCCATCGCGTCTCAGTACGTCGAGAGCCTCCTGGTCCCGAAAATTGCCGGCCAGCACGCGCTCCTCGTATGCATCCGACCAGGTCACTATGGTGAACGGATCGCTCGAAGCCACCCACTCCAGATCGCCACGGGCCCAAAGCGGCTCCACCGCCTGCCAACCGGTATAACTTCCCGCCGGACTGCCGTCAACGCTGACCAGAACCCCGACACCCTGCTCCCTCAGTTCCAGCATCAACCCATCCAGATTCTCAGAGGTCGGTTCCGGCGCGAGACCGGCAGCCGCCAATTGATACACATTCCCCTCCGGCGGCATCCCCGACCCGGCATAGTATTCCCACGACAACCCATATTGGTTGAACCTATGCCAGGAGTTCAAGATGTACGGCTTGACGCCCTGGCCCAGCGTATGGCCAAGCACAAATCGGTAGGCCTGCCGTACGTTTGCAGGAGGGCACGCATACACCATATCCTGCGCCGCAGGCAAAAACGAAAACCGGTGGAGAATACCCCCCGCCTCCAGACATAGGAGAAGTACGAGCACCAGCGCCAAACCATACCGCGAGACAGGCGAGCGGAAGACACCGAACAGCCTCTCGACAATCCACTCAGCGCCTACTCCCCCCAGCAGCAGGGCAACGGGGGCGATCGTGTAGGCGAACCGGTGGCTCTTTTGTGGCACGAGCGTTACCATCACCACGCTCGCCAGCAGATAGCTCAAAAGAGCGCGGTAACGATGGTCGCGCACCCGCCACGCGCCGTATCCAACACCCACCAGCATCAACACGGAAACGAGAGGGGTCAAGGCATATACCCGCAAAACGCTGCGCAGGTAATACGTCAGGCTTTGGACGCTCCACAGTGCCATGTTGGGATCCTGGGCGCGGCCATAAACCAGGAATCCTCCCAACTTGTCGGGATTGGCAAACCACAGCAGCAACGACGCGAAGCACGGCCCAAACAGATACAGCCAACGCACGCCCGGTCTATGGCGCGCCACCAGCCATCCAAGCCCCTCCGACAGACCCAGGCCGCCCAGGAGAAAGAGACCGAATGAATACTTGATAAAAAAGCCCGCCGTCACAAGCAAACTGCCGCTCACCAGCCAGAAGCGCCCGGCATACCCCGGCGGCGCCTTTACATAGCAAAAGAGCGCGGCCAAAGTCACCAGCAACCCCGCCGGTTCCAAGTAAACCCGGCTGCCATACACCCAAAGCGGCAAAGCAGCGAGCACCATACACGCGCCGACCCATCCCACCAGCCAGCGCAAGTCCCTACAGGGTGAAAGCTCGCCCGCCAGGAAAAAGGCCGCCAGGACCGACGAACAGACGAACGCGACATTAGCCACCCTGCCGACGGTCAAACTTGACGGCGCTAACAGGAAAAATGGGGAGGCCAACCACGAATGAAAAAACGGATATTGAGCGATACTATCCTGGTAATACGAGTGCCGCAAAAAGGACACGAAATCCAGGCGGCGCAAATCTTCGGCGGCCTGGGCAGCAGGGAGAATGTGCACGGCCTCGTCGAAGGTGGGAGCGCATACCTGGTGAGACCACACGCCATCGGCCACGATCACTCCCAGCCACCCGACGAGCGCCAACAGCGAGACAAAGGCCAATGACCAGCGCCACTCGGAAAACCTGACCGCCGTCACCTTCACGCTCTCTTCCACCTGAACCCCAACGCTCCGCGCTGGTAAGCCCACCATTCCACGGCAAACACCCCCAACGCCAGCCCTGCCAGCCACGGCCAAAACTCACGCCGCCCCTCGTCCTCTTCCAATTCTGCCGCAATCTCCGCCCGCCCGACTATCACCGTCTCCCGAGGCGCGATGTCCGACTCGGCCTCGTCAAACAGATTGACGGCAAACGCGGCGGACTGCAACGCGTCGCCAGATTGATCCACCTGCTCGACGAGGTAGATACCCAGCCGATCTGTAGCGACAAAGACGGGGGCCTCTTCGACGGAAAGCGAGTGTCGAGCGTCATCCGGCGCAGTGACGATGATCTCGGCAGCCTCAGGATCGGGTGGAATCAGGACCGGATCGCCAGGACGAACGGTGGCCGGGAAACGGGCCGCTCCCTGGGGCAACAGCCAGTCGGCCAGGTTGGCGGTGAGGATGGGGAACGCGATCTGCAACGGCAGGTCGGAATCGTGCAAGTCAAAGGCCAGCACCGCCAGCCGCCCTTCGGGACGTTCAGCGACAAAGAGCAGCGGGCCGCCCCGGGCCTCAACCAGCACGCGCGCTCCCGGTGGCGGCTCGACCTCACGCGCCTGTAAGACGTGCACGTTGCTCAGATCCACGTATCGCAACAGCGGATCGTCGGCGGCCACGTCGGTGATGGCCGTATCGGTGAAAACGCCGCCGACCTCGATCAAGAAGCCATCACCCACCGAAGACGTTGGGCCGATGAGCCACAGATTGCCGGGGGGCAGTGTGCCGGTGACCACGCGATCGTAAACGTACAGATCGTAAGGCTCGGAAGGCAACGGCTGGTCGGGAGGAAGGCGCGCCAACTCGACGCTCGGCAGCGCCCCCAGCGCCCGCTCCAGGAAAAGGTTGCCCTCGGAGACGAGCAGCACGCGCCCGGAGACAGGTGGCGTGTGCACCGCCCAGGCCGCGTTGTCAAGAGATAGCGCGTCTTCCGAGGCCAAGCGAGCCTGCAGCACCTGCATATCGTAAGGCAGGTCGGCCAGCGTCAGGTCGGCACTGCCGTGTGCCGAGACAGACAGACGCCGTGCATCGAAGAGCGCCCCGTCGGCGGAGAACTCGATCAACGGCTCGGCATCTAGGTCACCATAGTTGACCACGCGGAGAAACGCCTGCGGACCGGCGTCTCCCTCCCGGGTCGCCAGGGCGGCGATGGCCAGGTTATCACTGCGCCCCCCCACCCCCACGAAGCGCACTTCGCCCGGCAGTGCAGGCAGCGCCTCCGGCAGCGCGCCGTCGGAGATGATCACGGCTTTCGCATCCTGTGCGCCAGCTAGGCTGGCGCTGGCCAGGGCAAAGGCCGCCTCCCAGTCGGCCGTCCCATCGCTGGGCGCGGCACCGTCCAACGCACGGCGCAAAAGTGCCCGGTCGCCGGACGCTGAAGCCAGCACCTGCGGCTGCGGCCCGACGACGACGATGGTCACCACGTCACCCGACCCCAGGCCGGCGATGGCATCGCGCGCCGCCCGCACGGCGGCGTCAAAGCGGGTAGGCGCGGACGCCCCATCCGCAACGTCCGTCGCCTGCATGCTGGCCGACGCATCCAGCAAAATGACCACGCTGCCGCTGACGACGACGGGCATGGGGACAAAGGGCCGCGCCAGAGCAAGCGTCAAAAGTGCCAAAATGGCCAGCTGCAAAAACAGGAGCAGGTTGCGCCGCAAACGCTGCCACGGCGCGTTGGCCTCACGATCGCGCAGCAAGCGCTGCCACAGCAGCGTGCTGGAGACCAACACGTCGCGCCGCCGCAGCTTGAGCATGTAGAGGATGAGGATCGGGATGCTCAGAGCGGCGAAAGCGAGCGCGAGAGGAGTTAAAAAGCCCATAGCTATCTCACCAACCCCACCCGTCGCAGATCGTACAGCACCACCCGCTCAAAGGATGTATCCGTCACGACGGGGACATAGTGCACGTCGCGCGCGCGGCAGGCACCGCGAATCTCGGCCCGCCACTCCTCCAAGCGGCGGTGGTAGAGCGCGCGCATCCCGCCGTCGATGGTCACCTCCTGCGGCTCCCCGGTCTCTACGTCCAGCAGGCGCAGGTCGCCTCCCAACGGCGGCTCCACCTCGTCGGGGGAGAGCACGTGCAGGATGGCCACCTCGTGGCCGCGCGCCGCCAGGGCCGTCAACCCTTCGGCGTAGCCAGCGGGCGAAAAGAGATCAGAGATTACAATCACCAATCCCGCCCGCCCACCTGAGACGGCATAAGTTCGCAAGGCGGCGTTCAAATCGGTCGTTCCCTCTACACCCAACCCTTCCAACCACTCGAACAGCCGCAGCGCGTGCCCTCGCCCGCGCACCGATCCAAATCTCCAGCCTCCAGCCTCAGATCTCGGGCCGGAAACTCGGGATTGGAGATTTGCCACGGTAAGACGATCCCCAGAGGTCAGTGCCACGTACCCCAACGCCGCCGCCAGCCGCAGCGCGTACAGCCACTTGTTCTCCTCCGGCCCCCCCCCCCCCTGCTCCTCTGCCCCACTGCCTCCCCAATCCATCGACCCGCTGCCATCGAGCAGGATGTGGACAGCCAGGTCCTCCTCCTCCTCGAACAGCTTGACAAAGGGGCGCTCCAGCCGGGCGTAGATGTTCCAGTCCACGCGCCGCAGGTCGTCGCCCCGGGTATAATCCCGGTAGTCGGCGAATTCGACGGAGGTACCGCGCTTGGTAGAACGCCGCTCACCCGCGGTCTGCCCGGCCCGCACGCGTCGAGCGACCAGGGACAGGCGATCCAGTTTAGCCAGAAAAGCCGCAGCAAGCAATGCCATCCGCACTCCACACCCTGAGAGGGACTTCAATCTCCGAAAAAGAGCGCCGCATCTTGATACAATCGGGCGCATTTAGCAGTTCGGGGAGGCAGCA
>CAZWPV010000164.1:0-6363 GCA_964635485.1 uncultured Anaerolineales bacterium | reverse complement strand
GCCTGCTGCTGGGTGACCGTGTCAAGGTCGAGATCTCACCCTACGACCTGGAGCGGGGGCGAATCGTGTACCGCTACAAGCGCAAGCTGGTTACTGCATAGGCGGATCTCTGCAGAGGCGAAGGGCGTGGCCGAACGATTTAGAAGGTGCATCAGGTGGTTCAGCCATCAGAAGCAATATGGATGTATCCAACGCAGTCCTGGGCTTCCGGACGTCTTCGCAGATTTAAGTTTCTTTGCATTCATTCAATCTCTTCAAAAGCAAGGGGGGCCTTCATACTCAACGCCGAGCATTTCGGACAAGTATAGGGTGTACAGGAACAGTGAGATTTCGGGGAGGAAACAATGGCGTTCAAAACTGGCGATGCAGTTTTTCACCCCGTGCGCGGGGCCGGTGTGGTGACGGCTATCAAGGATCGGAAGTGGGACGGCGAGAAACGCCGCTACTACACGATCGAGTTGCTGGGCCACCCAGGTACCAGGGTGATGGTGCCGACAAGCACGGCGAAGGAGCTGGGCTTGCGGCATGCCATGTCGCAGACCAAGTTGAAGAAAGTGTGGCGCGTGCTCTGTGGCGATCCCCAGAAGCTGCCCAAAGATCACAAAGACCGGTACGCGGTGATAGAGGAGAAGCTGCATACGGGAGATGCCTTCGAAGTCGCCGAGGCGGTGAGGGATATGACTTGGCGCCGCGAGCGAGAAGGTAGGCTGACTACGAAGGGAAAGCGCATATACGAGAAGGCGGTGATGCTGCTCGCCGGGGAGATCGCGGCGGTGCAGGGAGTTGATGTGGAAGAGGCCGAAGGGCAGGTTCATGCAAGATTACAGGAATGCCTGGCACCTGCTTCTGTAGGGTAAGATAAGGGGGCGATATTGGGACGCAAAATTCATCCATACGGTTTCAGGCTGGGTGTGATTCGGGATTGGAAATCACATTGGTATGCAGAGGGAGAGGAGTACGCGGGCCTGTTGCACGAAGACCTCGAGGTCCGCGAGCATATCAGAAATACCATGGGGCGCGCGGGCATCTCGCGTATTGAGATCGAGCGTTCCCCCCACCAAGTGGCGATAACTATCTGGACGGCCAGGCCCGGCATCGTCATCGGACGCAAGGGGGCCTCGGTCAAGGCCCTGCGCGATGATCTGAAGAGTATGACGGGCAAGAACGTCTCTGTAGACGTACAGGAGGTAGAGCAACCCGAACTGGATGCCAGGCTCGTGGCAGAAAACGTCGCATCCCAATTGGAGCGACGCATTTCTCACAACCGGGCGATGAGGCGAGCGGTACAGGGAGCAATGCGGGCCGGCGCGCATGGGGTCAAGGTGACTTGTAAGGGCCGCCTGTATGGAGCGGAGATGGCGCGCGAACAATGGCAGCGGGAAGGGCGGGTACCATTGCAGACGTTGCGAGCCGATATCGACTATGCCCAGGAAGAGGCGCATACGACGTACGGCCGCATTGGGGTCAAAGTGTGGATCTACAAAGGCGAAGTGTTGCCGGGTTTGCCAGAAACGAAAGAAGCTGAGGAGGCCTTTGCCATGTAGAGGTATTCTCACTCAATCACGTTGATGGAAAGGATACCGCATCGCCGATTGGGAGAAGATGTCAGACGGTGAGTGAGCAGCAAGGAAAAACTGCCAAATCAATCAGCGCTTTCAAGGAGTTTATCGAATGAAGGGACGAGCAATTATCAGGCGGTACGAGACGGGAAAGCGCAACTTTTCTCGAATCAGGTTGCGCAATGCCAAGTTGGCAGGGGCAGACTTGCATGGAATCGATCTGAGTTGGGCCTATCTGCGGGGAGCTAACCTGAGTGGCGCCAACCTGGCCGAGGCCAACCTGATGGGAAGCGACTTGGTCGGCGTGGATTTGACAGACGCCGACTTGAGCAAGGCCGACCTGAGGGGCGCTAATCTTCACAAAGCTGATGTGACCAAAACGCAGCTTGCTCGAGCCATGTCGCTCAGGCATACGATTATGCCCGATGGCAGGAAACACGAGTGAGTCTCGCGCCGTTGGATCAGAGCCCGGCGGCTTCAGTCTGAATTTTTAGTTGGGAGGCAGCAAGCATGAAAGTGACACCATCAGTCAAACGCCGTTGCCCGAAATGCAAGATCGTCAAGCGTAAGGGCAGGATATACGTGATCTGTGAGAACCCCAAGCACAAGCAGAGGCAGGGTTAGCCTTTCGCTTGGCTGTAGCATAGGGCCTCGTGGCCGCTCAAGCGTGAGATGCGTCGGGATGTGAAGACAGACCCTGTGAATGTGAAGCGCATCGAGCGCCTATTGGGTAGACGGTTTCGACGTAGTTTAAGGACCGTAATATCACAAGGAGAAACGTATGAACAAGAAGCTTTATGTAGGCAATCTGAACTATAACACAACCGAGAGCAAGATAGCCGAGCTGTTTAAAGAGGTCGGAGAGGTTATGTCGACAAATCTCATCATCGACCGTTACTCAGGTCGATCCAAGGGCTTTGCCTTCGTCGATATGGCGGAGCAGAGCGCAGCCCAGGAAGCCCTCAACCAACTCAACGGCAAGGAGGCGGACGGGCGGACGATCAAAGTGGCCGAGGCGCGGCCGAAAAGGTCACGACGAAGCGACTCATATAGCGGAGGCCGCTACGGGCGGTACTATAGCCGGCGACTCTACATAGGCCGGCGGTATAGATTGGCGACTACTCGAGTGTCATTGGTTGGGTGCTCGAGGGGGTGGCGTGCGGCAGTACGATAGCCAGAGGGAGATTTTTTCATGCGGACAGCGCTGGTTAAGGGAAAGCTCGTGACGGCGGGACCAGAATCGCCAGACGTAGCTGTTTGTCCATCCTGCAAGGGGATGGTAGTGAAGAACCCCGACCACAGGTCGGGGCTTCTTCCAAGGAAAAAGCCCCTGGGGGCTGCCGCCCCCAAACCCCCGCTGGCCATTCCTCCCCAGCCACAGGCTGGGGCATCCTGGCTTTTTCCCGTGAAGCGCAGTCGCAAGAGGCGGGGCGGAGGGACGACCTACTTCTATCGCCACAAGCGGGGTGTAGGCAAGGGTTGCCCGCGACGGTATCGCCTGTCGTAGAGGTTGGGCACGAGCTTGAATCGTGAATTTAGCTGTGAAGGGATTAGAGAGTGAACCATCATAAAGAAAGAAAAGGGTTGGAGGCGCAAGAGTTGCGCTCATTGCGCATCAGTTTGGCATCGCCAGAGCAAATTCTTTCCTGGTCGTACGGCGAGGTCACCAAGCCGGAGACTATCAACTACCGCCGTCTGCGCCCTGAGAAGGATGGGCTATTTTGCGAGGCGATCTTTGGGCCTACCAAGGATTGGCGGTGCTATTGTGGGAAGTATAAGAACATTCGCTACCGGGGCATCGTCTGCGACAAGTGCGGCGTCGAGGTGACACGCTCTTCGGTACGGCGCGAACGTATGGGGCACATCGAGCTGGCGGCCCCGGTCGCCCACCTGTGGTACACGCGCCGCGTACCCAGTTACCTTGCCTACTTGCTTGGCATCCGCAAGCGCGACCTGGATCGTGTGCTCTATTTCGCCCAGTACGTCATCACTCGCGTGGACGAGGAGGCGCGCCAGAAGGCGCTCAAACGACTGGACGCAGAGCTTGACGAGCAGCGGGAGGGAATGGAGACGGTGGCGCACGAAGGGATCGCAGCTTTGGAGCAGCGCCTATCCGAAGAAGAAGTGCGCGTTCAGGCACAAATGGATGACATCCGCGCCGAGATCGAGGAGGAGCTCGCCGCTGCCACGGAACCGGTGATCCAGGAGGCAAAAAGGCTGCAGAAGAAGGTCGATGATCGCCAGGGCAAGACGATCCGCGTGCCCCTTATCTTCAAGCCAACGGGCACGTTGATCGCCGACAAGGGTGTCACAGTGGGGCGTGAGCACCTGACGTTGCTCAACCAGGACATCCAGGAGCATCTAGACGGCATTGAGGAGAATTTCCGTGCGCAGCAGGCAGAGAGGATGACTCCCCTGGAGGAGGAGCTTGTTCGATGGCGTGAGGTGACGGCAGAGGAAATCGCTGGCGTAAAAGAGCAGTTAAGCACAGATGTGGCCAAATTGGAGGCTCAGTTCAAGGACGATCGGGAGGAATTGCTTGCACTGGCCCAGCTCCAGTTTTTGGTCGAGCCTCGCTTGCGGGAATTGAAGAGCAAGTGGGGCCAGGTGTTCAAAGCCGGTATGGGTGCCGAGGCCTTCCACGAGACCCTGGAAGATATAAACCTGGACAAGCTGGCCGAAGAACTGTGGCGCGAGGTACGTCACGGCACGTCCAAGCAGCGGCGCAAGCAGGCGGTCAAACGATTGCGCGTGGTCGAGGCACTGCGCAAGAGCGGCAACCGGCCTGAATGGATGATTTTAACTATTCTGCCCGTCATCCCACCTGATCTTCGCCCGATGGTACAGCTCGACGGCGGGCGTTTTGCCACGTCCGATTTGAACGATCTCTACCGCCGGGTGATCAACCGCAACAACCGGCTCAAGCGACTGCTGGAGTTGGGCGCGCCTGATGTCATCGTGAGCAACGAGAAGCGCATGTTGCAGGAGGCAGTGGACAGCCTGATCGACAATAGCAAGCGCGGTAAGGCCAAGTCGCGCCGCGGCCGGCGCGAGCTCAAGTCGCTGAGTGACATGCTGAAAGGCAAGAAAGGGCGCTTCCGCCGCAACCTGCTGGGTAAGCGCGTAGATTACTCCGGTCGATCCGTGATCGTCGTTGGCCCCAAGCTAAAGATGCACCAATGCGGGCTGCCCAAGACGATGGCGCTGGAGCTGTATCGGCCCTTCGTCATCAGTAAGTTGGTGGAATACAACTATGCCAGCAATGTCAAGGCGGCCAAGCACATCATCGAGCGCCAGCGGCCCGAGGTGTGGGAGGTGCTGGAGGAGGTGATCAAGGATCGCCCGGTGCTGCTCAACCGCGCACCCACGCTGCACCGCTTGGGCATCCAGGCCTTTGAGCCGGTATTGGTGGAGGGCAAGGCCATTCACATCCACCCGCTGGTCTGTGCTGCCTTCAACGCCGATTTCGACGGCGACCAGATGGCGGTACACGTGCCCCTCTCGCGGCAGGCGGTGGAGGAGTCCCGCAGGCTGATGTTGTCCACTCGTAACTTGCTCAAGCCAGCGGATGGGCAGCCCATCGTGGGGCCGACGAAGGATATGTGCCTGGGGGTCTACTACCTGACGATGGAAGATCCTGCACAGGCCGACGAAGAGCCCAAACCATTCGTCGATCTGGATGAGGTGGAGATAGCTTATACACTGGGGCAGATTGATCTCCATGCACCCATTGTGGTAGCATACGCGTACGGCCGTCCCGACCGCCGCAGGAAACCGGTCACCACTACCGTGGGGCGCGCTCTCTTCAACCGCATCTTGCCTGAGGAACTGCGCTTCATCGACGAGCCGCTGGACAAGAGAGCGCTTCAGGATTTGATCGGCGTGTGTTACCGCCAGATGGGTGCCGAGGTGACGACGCAGGTCGCCGATCACATCAAGGACATCGGATTCGAGTACGCCACCCGCTCGGGAGTCACTATTGCCATCTCCGATCTAACCATTCCTCCTGAGAAGGTGGCTATTATCGAGGAAGCCGAGAAAGCGGTCGCCGAGATAAATCGTCAATATCGTCGCGGACTGCTAACTGGGGAGGAGCAGTATACGCGCGTGGTCGAGTTGTGGTCTCAGACACAAGAGCAGGTCTCCAAGGTGGTATCGGCAGCGCTGGATCCGACCGGTCCGGTGGCCGTTATGGCCAAGTCAGGAGCATCGAAGGGTGGATTCAACCCAATTGCCCAACTGGCCGGTATGCGCGGTCTGATGTCCGATCCGTCGGGGCGCATCATCGAGCAGCCGATTCGCAGCAGCTTCCGCGAGGGCCTGTCGGCGCTAGAGTACTTTATCAGCACTCACGGTTCGCGCAAAGGACTGGCCGATACGGCGATGCGTACTGCCGACGCCGGTTACCTGACCCGCCGCTTGGTGGATGTCGTGCAAGATATCGTCATCAACGCCCACGACTGCGGCACCACAGGAGGGGTTTGGGTGCGCTCCACAGACGACGTCGGCGGGCAGAGCATGGTCGAGCGGCTCGTCGGGCGGATTGCCGCCGGCCCGGTGGCCCACCCCAAGACCGGCGAGGTGCTGGTCGATCGAAACGAGGAGATCGACGAAGAAGCAGCAGCGGCGATCGAGGATGAGGACATAGAAGCCGTCTTGGTTCGTTCTCCCATGATGTGCCAACTTCGTCAGGGCATTTGTGCGTTGTGCTACGGGCGTGACCTGGGCCGTGGCAAGATGGTGGCCATTGGGGCCGCGGTCGGCATCGTGGCTGCCCAGTCGATCGGCGAGCCGGGCACGCAGT